>NZ_FPLG01000005.1:0-124666 GCF_900120065.1 Moritella viscosa | reverse complement strand
CTTTGGTCTTCTTCCTGAAGATGTTCCTGCTCCGTCCTTGTGCTTATAAATATACGTCATTAACCCTGAGCAACAAGCGCGTAAATTCAATTAAATTACATACATTTACAAGAAATAAAACAAAATAACAAGCAAGTTACTGATATGTATAGTTATTATTGATTTTCACGAGTGTAAGACTAGGTCTAATACTGAGATAAACGCAGTGACGTAACGACTATATCCCGACATCCACATAGTCGATGTCTTACACATGGGGATCTGTCTATCCAGCAGATAATATTGTGAATATAAAATACACAGAATATACCCAAACTAAAGTTGCGATAGTTAAAATTTATCAATAAATAATTTTGTTAAAAACATACATACCATTAACATCTGTATGTATTAGTGCATTTATGCTAGTTTATTTCCAACCTTTTTGCATCTTTGGGATAAAGTGATGAAAACACGGATTACAGAATTATTAGGGATTGAGCATCCCATCGTCTTACCTGGTATGAGTTGGATATCAAAACCAGAACTTGTTGCGGCCGTTTCCAATGCTGGAGGTTTAGGTATTTTAGCAACAGGACCATTGAGCCAAGAAGAAACCCGCGCAGCAATCAAAAAGATCCGTGAACTTACTGACAAACCATTCGGTATTGGCGCTACCTTACTTATGCCAGGGGCGAAAGAAAATGCCAAAATAGGTATTGAAGAACAAGTACCCGTGATTAACTTCTCACTTGGTAAAGGTGATTGGATCGTCGAACAGGTCCATGCTTATGGTGGTAAAGTCATTGCCACGGTCGTTAATGAGAAACATGCGAAGTCTGCACAATCGATTGGTGCTGATGCCTTGATGGTAACAGGCCATGAAGCTGCCGCACACGGTGGCGATGTCACCTCACTAGTATTGGTACCCGCGATTGCCAGCGCCGTGGATATTCCCGTTATCGCGACGGGCGGTTTTGCTGATGGTCGAGGTTTAATTGCCGCTATTTCACTTGGTGCTGAAGGGGTTGCAATGGGCTCCCGTTTTGCCACCAGCCAAGAAAGTGCTTTGCATAATGACGTTAAACAAATCATTACTAGCAAATCAGAGAACGATACTATCTATTCGAAAAACTTTGATGGTCTCTATGCCCGCGTTTTAAAAACGCCAGCTTCTATTAAAGCAACCAAAAAACCAATGCATTTTGCCTTAGCCTTATTTAAATCGGTAAAGGCCGCTAAAATGGTCGACTTACCGTTTTGGAAATTAGTCGCAGGCGTCTTTGTGCAATTCGATAAAATTAAGCAATTGTCATATTTCGGTGCAGCAACTGAAAAACTAGAAGCCGCCACCATTAATGGTGATTTAACTACTGGTGTGCAATTTATTGGTCAATCGCAAGGATTGATTAATGATGTACCAAGTGTCGCTATTATCGTAGAGCGTATTATGACAGAGGCAGATCATGTGATTAATAAATTAGCGAAACAGTAAGATGATGAGCAAGGATGTAGTTAACGACGTCCTTGCTCATTTAGACTATCCGCGCAATGAAATTATGCAGACCAATCAGATAAAGCTTGGAGACTAAAGCTCTGCGCACCAACGCGCATAATCACTTCATTTTGTAATATCTCTAAAATCTCAACATCATCACTTAACCAACTTCCTTCACGTAAGTCTCGGTTATTAAGACGCACGCTACGATTTTGTGGTTGCGACGAATACACATGCGAACTATAGCTGATATCAGGGATTTGCGCACGCAAGTGTGCGGGTAAGTCCTTAATAGGGACGGCATTGTAGCTCTCAGCTATCACTTTAACAGGAATGCTATCAGTATCACTTGTCGCCGTTAACGCCCGATTAAATTTAGCGAGTAGTTCGGCAGACACCTGCTCATTAGCTAATTCATCATTCATCGTTAATAACTCAGAAGCTTGAGCCTCTTTCACTATAGGCTTGCTACTCGGTACAATCACAGCAGGTACATTATCTGGTGAATACGAAGGTAATACAGGTGTTTCCGGAATACTCACCACGGATAATGGATGCTCGAACTCAATATCAGGTAACTTTAGAATAGTCAGCGGATCGGTTTGTTCAACGCCCGCTAAAACAGGCCTTGTTACATTTATATTATGACGAGCATTGTCGTTTGCAAATAAGGCTGGACTCCATAATACACTCACCGCTAAGCTTGCACTAAAACTGCATAGACTTAAGATTTTACCAACTGCAAGGCTCATTTTTTCTCCAGTATATGTGTCGCCACATTCAATTTTGGCACAGTGCTGTCAGCATAATGGACAACTGTCATCATAGTTTGAGGACCAACAATACCATCAGCGGTTAAACCCGCCTGTTGTTGAAAACGTATCACCTTTTTCATTAATATCGCATCAAACCTCGTACCTGATAAGGCTTCTTCACCAAGCGCGGCACTCACGTTACGATCTAACCAGCGTATTAGTGTACCTTTATCATTTTGTTTTAAGCTATTTTTAAAACGACTTGGTGCTGTCCAAAATAATGTGAAATCACCACTCCAATATTTTTCAAACCAAGCTTGGCTCACCAATAAATGGCTGTTGTTTAATTGTAACTCCACACCTAACGACGTAATACTCAACAAGGTTGCGTAATAATCTTCACCGAGGTTATCCAGTAAACGGACCACAGCAGGTAAGTTATATTGTACTAATTGTGCATAATTACCCTGTCGCTGCAGACAACGTAATTTCGCATATTGCGCATTACGACAAGTCGCATCGTTCAATGCAATATCATAGCCCCACTCTTTATATAAAAACTGAGTAGCTGCACTGCTTTGTCGTGCAGAATTAATATTCGCTAATAACGCCTTGTCAGATATGACCTCACTCATAACAGGAGGTACTTCATCTATGACAAGTTTATTTACCTCAATCTTGTCTGGAGTGTCATTGACTACCGCTACTTCTGCAGTTGACGCTTTATCTATTAGGCGATCAAATAACCCCAGCTGAAAACCAGCCAAACCAAAACCTATTAATACCATACCTAGCGCACCCGCAAATAAGCTTACTTTGCTAGACTTGGATTTGATTGTCCCAGTAACAACGACCGCATTAACGGCTTCTTGCACATGTTGTGGGGTAATTTTATTGGCATTTTCTTTAAACGCATAATACAAGGCTTTATCACACACCAAATTAACTAAACGCGGGATACCTAAAGTATGTTGGTAAATACACTTTAATACTTTGGTGTTAAATAAACCTGGATTACCGGATGCAATACTTAGACGATACGCCACGTAACTGGTTAATTCAGATTCAGTTAAAGGCAATAAATGATAACGAGCGGTAATACGTTGCGCGAGTTGGCGTAATTCAGGCTGTTTTAGTTTTTGCTGTAACTCGGGTTGGCCAATTAATACTATGTGTAATAGCTTTTTATGGTCAACATCGAGGTTGGTTAACAAACGTAATTGTTCCAGTGCTTTAGTGGATAATAATTGTGCTTCATCAATCATAACCACGCAGGATTTATGTTGCTGACAATTACTGAGTAGATAATGATGTAATAAATCAAAGAGTACTTTTAAACTCAGTCCATTATTATCATAGTCGAGCTTGAATTGATCACAGAGCGTCGCGAGTAACTCCAGCTCACTTATTGCAGGATTATGAATATAACCCAAGATCGTGTCATTCGTTAAGCCCTCAGCTAGTGCACGTGAAACTGTGGTTTTACCGGTTCCTACTTCACCGGTTAACATGACAAAACCACCTGCACCTTGTAATCCATAAGTCAGGTGTGTCAGTGCCTCTTTATGCCTATCGCTCATAAAAAAGAAACGAGGATCGGGAGCAATAGAGAAAGGCATTTCTTTTAAATGAAAAAACTCAGTATACATCTATGATTATCATCCTATGGTTGATGCTTCACGTTAATAGCTAGACAACAAAATGTCAAAAATAGGCGATAAAAATACTACTTTATTCATAAAATAAGTTGTAGTGCTCATTAACCATCAACTGAAACTGAGTTACCGCAAGTAAATTTCCACAATTGACAGCAAAGATCGAATTTATTATTCGGTAAGGTATACTTAAAAAGTACCGTGTAATTATCTTAAAACTATCATTAAAGTAACAGGGGTTGTTTAGTGCAAATATATTTAGTCGGCGGAGCCGTTCGTGACAAATTATTATCTCTACCGGTAAAAGATAAAGATTTTGTTGTTGTTGGTGCAACCCCCGCAGAAATGCTCGAACAAGGCTATCAGCAAGTCGGTAAAGATTTCCCTGTATTCCTACACCCGAGCAGTAAGCAAGAATATGCACTGGCACGAACCGAACGAAAAAGTGGTTCTGGTTATACAGGTTTTACCTGCTATGCAGCACCCGATGTGACCCTTGAGCAAGATCTTGTGCGCCGAGATCTGACCATTAATGCTATGGTTGAAGACATGAACGGTCAAATCATCGACCCACTTAATGCCAGAGCAGATCTAAATAATCGCATACTGCGTCATATCTCAGAGAGCTTCAGTGAAGATCCATTACGCGTCCTACGCGTGGCCCGTTTTGCCGCACGCTTTCACCATCTTGGCTTTACTATCGCTAATGAAACACTGACGTTAATGCAGGGCATGACACAGGTAGGTGATCTTGCTGAATTAACCCCCGAGCGCGTATGGCAAGAAGTTGAAAAGACATTATCAGCAGCGAATCCAGAAATATTTTTCCACGTGTTAAATGAAATTGGCGCATTAGCAGTTATCTTACCCGAACTCGATGCCCTCTTTGAGCGAATGGTAAATACACATCGCGAAGGTGACAATGGGACTAAAACTGTCGGCCAGCAAGCCTTAATTCAGCTACAGAAAACGGCATTACTTTCGGCTGATTTAGCCATTCGCTTTGCTGCATTGATGCAGCAACTTGATAATTCTCAAGTCAGTATTAAAGCACTGGCCAAGCGCTGTAAAGTGCCCAACGAACACCGAGATTTAGCGTTGCTGGTTAGCGCGCAACAAGAAAACATTCACAGCGCTCTAACCTTAGAGCCTACTGATATTATCAGCCTTTTCGATAATACCGATGCATGGCGTAAACCTGAACGTTTTCAGCAAATATTGTTAACCTGCTCAAGCAGCCAAGTCTGTAAATTACCCGATGAATATCAACCGACCCAATACCTGACACAAATGCTTAATACGGCTTGTGATATTGCAGTACAACCGATCATTGCTGCAGGGTTCCGTGGTGCGGAAATCAAACAACAATTAACAACACAACGTATTGCAGCATTAGCCACATTACGATCTCAATAAGTAATTGTCATAAATGATGATTAACATGCAAAATCAAAAAAGGCTGCTACCTCACTGGTAACAGCCTTTTCTCTCTCGTCTTTAGTACCAATACTAATCGAGTGAATTAAAGCCCTTGAGTATAGATTAAATAGAACAGACCAGCGCCTAACAGTAGGCGGTAGATAACAAACGGGAACATGCCTAATTTTTCTAGCACTTTCAAAAATACATGAATACAGGCAATAGCACTAAAGAAAGAAACTACAACGCCTAAGCCCATCGCAAACCAATCAACAGCGCGTACTGTCGTCATGATTTCACCCGCTTGCAGGGTTTCAACGACATCACCATGCAGTACTAATTTCAGTGTTAAATAACCACCCGCCATTGCAATAATCGGAATCGACATTAAGAATGAAAAGCGTGCTGCAGCACTACGGCTAAGCCCTAACATCAAACCCGCCGTAATCGTCACACCCGAGCGAGACGTCCCAGGAACTAACGCTAGCATTTGCGCAAAACCAATGATTAATGCCCCTTTCCAACCAGTCTTATACTCATCTTTAATTTGCGTGGCATTGGCATCAGCCCACCATAACAGCAAGCCAAAGATAATCGTAGTCGTGGCAATCACCGTGGTACTACGCAAGTATAACTCAATTAAATCTTTGCCAAAGAAGCCAAATAACGCAGCCGGAATGGTCGCTAATAGTATGCACCATGCTAGTTGACTGTCTTTCGTGTGTTCTTGTTTAAACAGAGAACGAACCCAAGCCACAGCCATGGTGCCAACTTCGTCACGGAAATAAATAAGTACCGCTAATAATGTACCTATATGTACAGCAACATCAAAAGCAAGACCTTGATCCTCCCAGCCCAGTAGCTGTGACGGCAAAATAAGGTGAGCAGAGCTTGATACGGGTAAAAATTCAGTTAGTCCCTGAATCAATGCCAGAACGATCACTTCCAAAGTACTCATTCATATTTCCTTTATTGTAATAGTTAAAAATAAATCAGTTTAATGAACAAGGTTAATACTATAAATTATTCGTATTAACCTTTTTCATTATAATTTTTAAACCAGCTCAGCTATTTCGGCCATTGCCACTTAGCGAGCATGAGGACCTGTGTTGATTTGTCAAAATCACGCCATAACTCAGCCATTGAAATACCAGACACCGGATGACATAAATCCGGAGCTAGTTCAGCGAGAGGCCATAATACAAAAGCATGATAAAGAATTTCAGAACGAGGTAAAATAGGCATTTCAGACTGGATGATATTGTCGAATAACAATAAATCCAAATCTAAGGTTCGGGGTGCATAACGACGATCAGTCGCTTTACGTCCATGTGTTATTTCAAGATCTTTTAAGCACTGCATTAATTCGTTAAGCGATAACGATGTGGTAAACTCCACCACCAAATTGTAGTAGTTATCACCTGTGCAATTAACAGCAGCACTTTCGAAAATTGGTGAAATACGGCAGCCATCAAACATCTTATCAAGATCACGCAGCGCATTCGCGACATGATACTCTTTATCAATGTTACTACCAATGCCGATATACACGAGAGCCATTACGCAAACGTTCCATCACGCTGACCACGTTCAATATATACACCAACCGTTGCCGCATTTGCGACAGCACCAGGTTTACTCAGTTTGAGGCTAATCCAAGGTATACCAAATGTTGTCATTAATAGTTCAGCAACTTGCTCAGCCATTGTTTCAACCAACTCAAAAATATTGCTTTGTGCAAAGTCAGTCACTAATTTAGATACAGCGGAATAATCCAATGCTTTGGTAATATCATCAGTCAGTGCTGAAGGGCGATTATCATGTGCCATTTTCAAATCAAATACTAACCGTTGAATGATCTTCTTTTCCCAATCATATACACCGATCGTGGTAAAAACTTCCAATTTTTCAATAAATACAATGTCCATGAACTCGTCCGTAGTAAACTTGATAGAGGTCGGATACCCTAGCGAATAGAAAACGCGTATGATAGGTTTCTCAATTTTTAGTTATATCTAAGATAAACTACGTAATTGTAAGCCTTATTACAGCACGTAATTTATTAATGGATATAATAATGCAATAATACAGCAAACCTAGAGAAGAATTAATCAGTAATGACCCTATTGAGCTTAATCTTTATCATTTTCGCCTATCTGCTAGGTTCGATTTCTTCAGCTATCCTAATTTGTCAGCTGTTTCGCTTACCTGATCCACGAAAATACGGTTCACTAAACCCAGGTGCAACCAATGTATTGCGTTCAGGAAACAAATTCGCCGCAGGCTTAGTACTCTTTTTTGACATGTTAAAAGGCGCACTACCGGTCTGGGTCGCTTGGTATTTAAACCTCACGCCATTTTCTCTAGGACTCATAGCAATCGCAGCTTGCCTTGGCCATATCTATCCAATTTTCTTTAAATTTCAAGGTGGTAAAGGGGTTGCAACTGCGTTTGGCGCGCTGCTGACTATCGGTCTTGATTTAGGCGCCTCAATTGTATTAAGCTGGGGGTTATCTTTGGTCGTGACTGGCTATTCCTCAATGGCAGCTATTTTTACAGCTCTCTTTGCGCCAATTTACACCCTTATTTTTAAAGCCCAATATACCCTACCCGTTGCCATGTTATCTTGCCTTATTATTTGGCGTCACTACGACAATATTATACGTCTGCTTCGAGGTGAAGAAGATAAGATCTGGCACAAAAAGAAAAAACGTTAAAATAACAATGTAATAACGAACGTCTATAACAGGTACATAATTCGTTAATATACCTTGATTATACTTGCGTAGTTAAATTCAAAGCATAAACATGCTGTTCGTGAATTTTTTATGAAAAAATAGACACAATTAATTAATTTTCAGTTAGAATGCCCCCCATCTGCGGTACGTTATATATCTAAAACACTTTAACAAGCAAATTGCTTCGTAAAGTTAGTAGGTATAGAAGGAACATAGTGCAGGATGTTTCCGTAAAAGGCCCAGCCGACCTTTTCCGAAAACATCCTTCTATAAAAATGTACTTTGAGGTAATCGTAAAATGGACAACGCTCGACCTATTCGCCGTGCACTTATCAGTGTGTCTGATAAAACTGGTATTGTAGAATTTTCTCGCAGCCTAGTAGAACAAGGTGTCGAATTACTATCTACTGGCGGGACAGCTAAATTATTAGCTGAAAATGACATACCAGTAATAGAAGTTTCTGACTATACAGGTCATCCAGAAATGATGGATGGTCGTGTTAAAACGCTCCATCCAAAAGTACATGGAGGCATTCTTGGCCGTCGTGACATTGATGTTGAAGTCATGTCAGAACACGGTATCAATCCAATTGATATTGTTGTTGTTAACCTTTACCCATTTGCCAACACTGTTGCCAATCCAAATTGCAGCCTAGCTGACGCCGTTGAGAATATCGACATCGGTGGTCCAACAATGGTTCGCTCTGCAGCTAAAAACCACAAAGACGTAACAATTGTCGTTAACGCTAGCGATTATGACCGCGTATTAAATGAAATGTCTGCAAACAATACCTCACTGACTCATAAAACCCGTTTCGACCTTGCTATTGCAGCATTTGAGCACACAGCGGCTTATGATGGCATGATCGCAAACTACTTTGGTACTATGGTTCCAAGTTATGGCGACAACACGGAAGGTGATAAAGAATCTAAATTCCCACGCACATTCAACAGCCAGTTCATCAAAAAACAAGATATGCGTTACGGTGAAAACAGCCACCAAGACGCCGCATTCTATGTTGAAAAAAATACCACTGAAGCATCTGTTGCAACAGCAACACAGCTACAAGGTAAAGCATTATCTTATAACAACATCGCAGATACTGACGCAGCACTCGAATGTGTGAAAGAATTCGATGCACCGGCATGTGTGATTGTAAAACACGCAAACCCATGTGGTGTTGCTATTGGTGACGATATCTTAAGTGCTTACGACAGTGCATTTAAAACAGATCCGACATCAGCATTCGGTGGCATCATTGCTTTCAACCGTGAACTTGACGCAGTCACTGCACAAGCAATCGTTGACCGTCAATTTACGGAAGTAATCATTGCTCCATCAGTCAGTGCTGAAGCAAGCGTTATTGTTGCAAGTAAGAAAAACGTACGTTTACTTGAATGTGGTGAATGGACAACTAAAAACGGTGAGTTCGATATTAAACGTGTTAACGGCGGAATTTTAGTACAAGATCGCGACCGTGGCATGGTTAGACTAGACGACTTAACGGTTGTATCTGAACGTCAACCAACAGAACAAGAACTGACTGACCTACTATTCTGCTGGAAAGTAGCTAAATTTGTTAAATCAAATGCAATTGTTTACGCAAAAGATGGCGTAACAGTTGGTGTAGGTGCAGGTCAAATGAGCCGCGTTTACAGTGCGAAAGTTGCTGGTATTAAAGCCGCTGACGAAGGTCTTGTGGTTGAAGGTTCAGTAATGGCATCAGATGCATTCTTCCCATTCCGTGACGGCATTGATGCTGCAGCGGCTGCGGGTATTACATGTGTAATCCAACCAGGTGGTTCAATCCGCGATAATGAGATTATCGATGCGGCTAACGAACACGGTATGACAATGATCTTCACAGGTATGCGTCACTTCCGTCACTAAGCCTGTAGGAAAAGCACATTAGTTAAAAATACAGTCAGAGTAATGACACACACAACTCTGACTGTACTGCTCTCATTCAATTATAAATCTTGCTAAGTATCGCAGAGTACCCCCAAGATTAGCGCATAAAGTAAAAGGAATAACATCATTATGAACGTATTAATTATTGGTGGCGGTGGTCGTGAACACGCCCTAGGTTGGAAAGCGGCTCAGTCTAAAAATGTTGAAACTGTATTTATCGCACCTGGTAATATTGGTTCTTCGCTAGAAAACAAATGTAAGAATGTACCTATCCAAGTGGAAGATATTCCAGCATTGGTTGCATTCGCACAAGAAAACAAAATTGAGCTAACGATTGTTGGCCCTGAAGTACCATTAGTACTTGGTGTTGTTGATGCCTTCCAAGCTGAAGGTTTGGCTATCTTTGGTCCAACACAAGGGGCTGCACAGCTAGAAGGCTCAAAAGCATTTTCAAAAGACTTCTTTGCACGTCACAAAATTCCAACAGCGGCATACCAAAACTTCACAGAGATCGCGCCTGCAAAAGCGTATGTAAGTGAAATGGGTTGCCCAATTGTAATTAAAGCTGATGGCCTAGCGGCAGGTAAAGGCGTAATTATCGCTGAAACTGAAGTACAAGCATTTGCCGCAATTGACGATATGCTTGAAGGTAACAAGTTTGGCGATGCCGGTGCACGTGTTGTTATCGAAGAATTTTTAGTCGGTGAAGAAGCAAGCTTTATTGTCATGGTTGATGGCGAGAATATTCTGGCGCTAGCAACAAGCCAAGATCATAAAGCACGTGACAATGGTGATAAAGGTCCAAACACAGGTGGTATGGGAGCTTACTCACCTGCACCAGTGGTAACACAAGCTGTGCATGACTTTGCAATGAATGAAGTAATTCGCCCGACGGTTGATGGCATGAAAGCGGAAGGTAATACTTACACTGGTTTCCTCTATGCAGGCCTAATGATTGCACCAGATGGCACCGCGAAAGTATTAGAATATAACTGTCGTTTTGGTGATCCAGAAACGCAACCTATCATGATGCGTTTAAAATCAGATCTAGTCGAACTTTGTCTTGCTGCTGTTGCAGGAAAACTAGACACAGTGACAGCGGATTATGACGAACGTGCAGCTGTTGGTGTAGTAATTGCAGCTGGCGGTTACCCTGCTGATTACGCAAAAGGCGACATCATTACGGGCCTACCAAAAACGGACTCAACTGAAAGCAAAGTGTTCCATGCTGGCACAGCACTGCAAGGTGACAGCATTGTGACTAACGGTGGTCGTGTACTTTGTGCAACGGCACTGGGTAACACAGTGACTGAAGCACAAGAAAATGCATATAAGCTAGCGGCACAAATCAAGTGGGAAGGTGCTTTCTACCGAACCGATATTGGCTACCGTGCGATCGCGCGTGAAAAACAAAAATAAATATTATCAGGCAGACTCTGCTTACGCTACCTGAATGATTAATTATAAACCGATTCATAGCAGTCCCCCTGCTATGAATCGATTTTTACCACTTTTTTAAGCTGCTTGAATTACAAGCTATATCTAAAAACCTACCGACTTATTACTTACCTATTTACTTACCTATTTACTTACCTATTTACTTACCTATTTACTTACCTACTTACTTTCTTACCTTCTATTGTTCATATTATCCGAATAATAATTTTACATTTAGCTCAATTATCAAAACTAGATGAAGGAATATAATAACCCTGTCTATAAGAAATTGGAGGCTAGATATAAAAATAGCTAAAAACGGATCCAATAAAATATCCATATAGTCGATATGAAATTATAACAATGGAAGGTAAAACTATGGTACCAAGTGAAGAAACAGTAAGAGCTAGGATAGCGTTAAGAATGAGTAGCGCAGCAGATTTATTTATATCTTCTCTTCGCCCGAATCAATTATCCACTGCAGCATGGAGTTTTCCTTCGGATACTGAACGCACACTGTGGTTCTATACACCCAGTAATCATGGTGGCTTAACACTTGGTGAAATGAATGTTCGCCAGCAAGCGCTAGCTTTCAAGCTCTTGGCAACCGGACTTTCAGAAGCTGGCTATGCCACAGTTACAGCTATTATTGGACTTGAAAATATTCTAGATCGAATTGAAGGACATGGTCTTAGCGATAAGCATGGACGCTTTAGAGATCCTAATCGTTATTACCTCCGTATTTTTGGTGATCCAAATGGTATGAATTGGGGTTGGCGTTTTGGTGGCCACCATATTTCCATTAACAATACTATTGTTAATGGACAATTGTCATCAGGAACACCTAGTTTCTTAGGCGCAGATCCGGCAACAGTACCATTGTTAGGAGCACATATGTTGCGACCTTTGGGGTCATTACAAGATACAGCATTTGACCTCCTAACTAGTTTTACTGATCAGCAGCAATCCCATGTAGTGATATCTTCCATCCCACCGATAGATATAGTAGGAGGAAATAGAAGCTCAATTGATGTGGGACATCATCCTATCGAACCAAGACGGCTGGCCGATGTTTGGCGACAACAATTTCACGGGCCACAGCGAGATCATTTTGAGCGAGTTCAAGATTTACTCGAACGACAGATCGGTCTCACTCACCAACATCGTAAAGCAGTCAGTTTTTCTGAAAAGCCCAAAGGATTAGCGGCTGCCGATATGAATAAACATCAAAGAGACATTCTTACTGAACTCATCAATCTTTATGTTGGACGCTTACCTGATGAAATTGCAGAGCTGGAATTAAGAAAGGTCACAGGTGATAAATTTGATGGATTACACTTTGC
The DNA here is from genome assembly GCF_900120065.1 of Moritella viscosa. Taxonomy (NCBI): domain Bacteria; kingdom Pseudomonadati; phylum Pseudomonadota; class Gammaproteobacteria; order Alteromonadales; family Moritellaceae; genus Moritella; species Moritella viscosa. The sequence goes on along the minus strand of NZ_FPLG01000005.1, from coordinate 111,930 downwards.
TTGGGCGGGTGAGACTAATCGTGGAGAGCCAAATTATTACCGAATTCAGGGGGAGGGTCTCGTTATCGAATTTGACAACACCCAACGTAACGCTAACCATATTCACAGTGTCTGGCGTGACCCCAAAGGTGATTTTAGCACTGACTTACTAGCGCAACACTACGCCAAAACTCATCATCATTAAAAATAATAAATGGTCGTAAGGACTTATGCATGAATACTATTGATGTTTACTTAGATTTTACCTGCCCATACTCTTATATTGCGCATCATCGCATCGCTGAAGCTATCCGATTGAATACAACGGTTTCCGCACATCTGCAATACCGCGCTTTCCAATTAAACCCATCCTTACCAATAGCAGGTATTCCACGTGCAACGTACAGAAAAAACAAATTTGGTTCAATCGAAGAATCACGCCGACGCGACTCGATCGTAGTTGATATAGCAAGCAATGAAGGTATAAATATTAATTTTGATAATATTTCAATCACACCAAACACACGAGCAGCCCATCGAGCAATCAAGATATCCGAAGATCAAGGTAAAAATACATCAGATCTGTATGACAAAGTTTTTTCAGCCTATTTTATCCAAGGCCTTGATATTGGAGATACCCAAGTACTCATAAATCTGGCTTCAGAATTGGATATTATTCTTACGAAAGAACAACTTAATAAAAACGGTACATATATTGACAAAATTATTGATAAAGATATTTCAGATGCTCATTCGGTAGGATTAACCGGGGTTCCCTATGCCGTAATCAAAAATGGGACACATATCAGCATTACAGCGGCTGTATATGCGTTAAGAAATCATGGGTTGTAACAAAATATTGTTAACACTCAAGCCCGAAAATGAGTATCAGCATTAAAATTACATATTCAACTAAACAATAATAAGGACATCATCTATGAAATTTTTACGTTTACTAACGCTCTCAACTTTATTTGCCGCTCCTATGGCCTTCGCCCATTCAGGACACATGCCGCACAGCTCAATTGTTGACGGCATATTACACCCACTAACAGGGTTTGATCATTTAATCATGATGTTTTCTCTTGGTATATTGATTAGCCGAGTTACCAGTTCTTTAGTGGCTAACAATCCAGCCACAAATAAAAGTTCACCAATAAAAATTAAATTCAGCTTATTTATGGCTGCACTTATCAGTTTGGTCATTGGCTTAATCGTAGGTAGCGTTACTGTTGCAGTAACCGGTATTGAGCTAATAATTGCCGCCTCAACCTTTGTCGTGGCTCTGGGGATTTGGAATAGCTTTAACCGTCACGAATCTTTTACAACACTCCTATTGATGATATCAATTGGTTTAGTATTTTTCCACGGATTTGCTCATGGTATTGAAGCCACTGGAAGCTTATCTGGCTTCGGTGTAGGCATGTTAATCTCAGCTCTTGCAATTATGTTTGTTGGTGAACGAGTTTCGCATTTAATCGTGAGTAAATGGCTTGGTGCAGGTATTGCTGCATCCAATGTTGCACTGATGATAGTATCGTAGTCATTCTATATAAAAATGAGCAGCCACTGGTTGCTCATTTTTATTTGTTCAAGCCTATTTATGTCTACAATACCAAGTAACGTATTGCGATGACCGCTTAGCTAGATTACTTTCCTGCTTTAGGTGGGTATTTACTTAATATATTTTTCACCACCTCTGCAACTAACTTATCCATTTCAGCCGCATCTGTCGATTCAGGTAGACGTTTACTCCCTATACCTCGCCAAATTAACTCTAAGCTTGTTGGATCAATCACATCGATAACGAGACTACCTTGCTGGTATTCATCAACACGGGTTTCTGTGTGCGCACTCAGTGACATACCTCGGTGTCCATAACCGATACCCCAACCCCAACTTGGGCCATAGCCGGAATAATTATTATAAGTACGAATATTGGTTTTCTTTTCTGAGGTAATGCTGTAATTCACATAAAAATCAGGCGCTGTCGAAAATGAAAAACCTTGTACAACAAGCTGCTTGTCAATCGCTTTAGTGATGCGCACATCCATAATCCGATTATTCAGATAAGCATTTTCTTTTTCAGCTTTTGCCGATTCAGGTAACCAATTAAACCCTTTTAATGCGGTAAAATCTGCACTTTGATCATAATCAGTACTCACCTTCACGGTTGAACACGCGGTTAAAGCTAAGCTAAACAACGCAACCAAATAACCTTTTTTATTAAACAACTGCCTTTTTTTCATCACTCCTCCTAGTCATTAATGACTGCCTGTGGAAAGGAAACTGTATGTTTCATCCTAGAATAGATTGACCGTAATAGTAATAAAAAAGGCAACTTAATCGTCGCCTTTAATCATTACAATTTATTCAGGATTTCGTCTGCTAACAGCAAATCATCATTCTGGTTCACACCAATACCCGCGGTAATAATAGCCTGTGCAATTTGTTTTGCTTCTTCTAACGAATGCATCAGGTAAGTACCACATTGATACTCGTTTAATTCAGGGATCGCATTCTGATCTTCAACCATAAGTACATCTTGCATTGCTGCTAACCAAGCATCTGCAACTTGTTGTTCAGTTGGAGCGCCAATTAGGCTCATGTAAAAACCAGTACGACAGCCCATTGGCGAAAGATCAATAATTTCTACCGTTGCTGAATTGAGATGGTCACGCATAAAACCAGCGTAAAGATGTTCTAAAGTATGAATACCTTTTTCACTTAAAATATCTTTATTGGGAGCACAGAAACGCAGGTCAAAGACAGTAATAGTATCTTTGCTTGGTGTTGCCATTGTTTTGGCAATACGTACTGCAGGTGCATTCATGATGGTATGGTCGACCGTAAAACTATCCAGTAATGGCATTATTAACACTCCGTTGAAATAATTTAGTAAACAAATAATAATTTTATGAACCATTGCTTAATGCTGTAGTCAGATTAAGTGCAAGAGTTGTTTTTTCATTTTTAGGAGCCTTATTAAGGCTCCTTTTTTTTATTTTCCAACTACTACAATTATTTATGAACCATAACTAAATCCTGTAGTCTGATTCATTGCAAGAGTTGTTTTTTCATTTTTTAGAGCCTAATTTTAGGCTCTTTTTTTTACCCATTTTTAGTTGATGCAAAGTATTCACTTAAGAACGCATCAAAATCAAGCGTATCTTCCGCTTCTATCTGCTGTTGTTGCACGACTGATTGCTGCTGCATTTTATTAAAATAAGTATCATCCCAATGCACATAATCTGCCGCTAATAATTCTGCTTTATACTTCTTTGCTAAGTTTAAAATAAAATCATTATGCTCTAGACCTTGTACCTTCATTGCCGCAAGCACTTGCCCAGACAATAACGAATCGGGACGCTTAATCAATACCTGTTGTTCAGCAACCGCTTGAGAAAAATGACTCGCATCAGTCTTAGTAGCGAGTTCTGCGCCATCCAATAGCCCTGCTACCAGCTGTACTTCAGTAAGAATATGCTCAGCAACATCAGCAAGTACTTGTTCCTGACCATCAAGTTGTAATGTTAAACCAGGTTTACGTCCTTCCATCACCACTTTCGTACTGTTATCACGACAGACAGCCATTTCGTCAGCCGTCATTGGTGCAGAAGGCTGCAGAGCCATCCAAACTAACAAGCTATCTAACACTGACATCTGCGCAGTTGTAATACCCGTAGCTACAAATGGGTTCACATCCAAAGAACGGATCTCAATATACTCAATACCACGAGCAGCTAATGCTTCTGAAGGTTTTTCATTTGGCTTAGCGACACGCTTAGGTCGAATCGGCGCATACAGTTCATTTTCAATCTGCAAAACATTGTCATTAAGCTGGCGATACTCACCATCAACCTTAATACCGATATTGGCAAATTCAGGTGCTTTTGTTTTAATCGCTTTTTTCAAGCTGTCGGTATAATTCTCTAGCGTATTATGGCAAATAACCAAATCATCTTGCGCATTATTGGTATAACCCAAATCACTCATGCGTAACGATGTGGCATATGGCATATATAACGTATCTTCACCCAATGTTGAGAACGGTGCTTGCTTCTCCGCCGGTAAGAATGAACGGTTTAACGCAGGAGATGCACCAAATAGATAAGGTACTAACCAACCATAACGATAAAAATTACGGATAAGTCCCATATAGCTATGGGAAATAAAATCTTGGAGTTCGCCAGTTTCCCCCTTAAGATCATAAAGCGTTTTCCAAAAAATAACGGGTAATGACACATTATAATGCAGACCTGAAATAATTTGCATACTACTGCCATAACGGTGTTTTAAACCGATGCGGTAGGTATGCTTCATTTTACCTGTATTAGATGTACCATATTTAGCTAATGGAATATTTTCTTCATCACAAACTTGGCATGGCATACTCGAAGGCCAAAATAGCTCACCATCAAGGTTTTTAACTACATTGCGATGAATATCACTCAATTGCTGTTGCGCCTTGGCGGCACTGTCGCTAACAGGTGTAATGAATTCCAATAAGCTTTCAGAATAGTCTGTGGTAATGTGCTGATGACTTAATGCTGAGCCAAATGCTGCAGGATGGCTGTTCTGTGATAAGCCTCCTACTTCATTTACGCGTAAACACTCTCGTTCAATGCCGCGCGTGATGCCGTTTAGCGACTGTATATTACTTGGCTCTGATAATTTCGAGATCAGAGATTTAAATGTAACGTTCAAATTAAATCCACCAATGAACTATATAAAAGTATCACCTTAAAAATTGCGCGATCAATAGAGCAATCTTTAAGGTTAATTTCAAGTCTATTATTTATCTAACAGATCAAAAATCTGAATATCTAAACCAAAGTCTTGAACCTGTTTTTCAATCAACTGACGATCACCAACCACAATAACAGAAAATTTATCGCTCGATAAGTAAGTCTTTGCTAATGCCTGAATTTCAGACTTATTCATCATTTGAATGATCTTTGCTTGCTGCTCTACAAAATCAGGTGATAAATCCAATAATAATAACTGCATTAAGAAATTAGACTTCTGAGCAGGTGTTTCATAAGACAAGGCTTCCTGCTGTGAAACCGCACTCTTCATATAAGCCAGTTCAGAATCAGTGATACCACCGTCTGTATAAGCTTTTAACTCTTTTAACGTTTCTTTGATTGCATCGCCAGTTACTTCAGCGCGAACATCCGCAGATGAAGAGAAAAAACCATATTCACGGTCAGCATAAAATCCGGTCATCGCACCGTATGTATACCCTTTATCTTCGCGTAAATTCTGATTCAAACGACTGTTAAAGTTACCACCTAAATTAAAGTTCATTAGATTAGCTTTAAAGAAATCACCTGTCACATCATACGCTACCGCGGGTGATATTACTTTAATTACAGACTGTACTGCATCTGGCTTATCAACAATATAAAGTGTGTTCGGTTGCCATAACGGTGCTTTTGCTAGAGCTGGGTAACTCACTGCAGGTAAATGAGCGCCTTGCTGTAAAAAGCCTAACGACGTCGTAACAGCAGCTTCACTAACATCACCAACCACCACTATTTTAGCTTCTGCTAAGTTATAATATTGCTGATAGTAAGCAAGTACATCATCACGCGTTAATGCAGCTTGATTTTTTAATGTACCAGATGATGGGTTGCCAGTAACACGGTCTTCACCATACAAAATACGCTGTGTAGCTAATTGCCCTAACCAACCGACTCTTTGCTGATTTTGTAATGAAGCTTGTCTTGACTGAGCCTTAACACGCGTGAAATCAGCGTCAACAAAACCCGGTTTAAAGAGTTTCTCTTCTAATATTGCTAATGTTGCAGGTACATTTTTCGATAAGCTGTTAACACTGATACTCGTGCCATAAAGACCAGCAGAAAAATTAATGCTACTACCTAGTAATTGTAATTGATCATTAAGCTCTGCCGATGAATGTTGCGTTGTAGATTGATTCATCATAGCGGCCGTTAGTTTCGCAATCCCTTGCTTATCAGCGTTTTCAACACGTCGACCACCTTTTAAATTAATCTGTATGCTAACGGTTGGAGTTTCATCGTATACCGTACCAAGTACTTGAATATCATTCGCGAGCGATTGACGCCATAACATCGGTAATATTTGCTGTGGATTACTGCCCGCTTGTGGCATCACTGAACGATCAAAAGTATCTTCCGTCGTTCTAACTGCTAATGTTCGATCTAGCTGCGTGCTTTGCTTACTAATATCACGTGGTGCGGGTGTAAAAGTCGACGCATGAGCGATATATTCCAACTTACCCTTAGGCACAACACTCATGATTACTTTTGGCTTATTTTCGAGATATTTTTTATAACTAGCAATCCCTTCTTCTGCTGTGATCGTGTCGAAAACGGATAACCCCTTGGTTAAGTAATTAGGATCATTCATCAAGGTTTCGCCTAACGCAAGCTCTTTTGCTTTGCCTGCGACACTTTGCATACCAAATATAGCGGAGCTTTCAATGATCGAACGTAATCGGGTTACTTCAGAAGCTGCGATGCCTTTATCTGCTAATTCTTTTATCGACGCATTAATATTCGCTAATAACGGGGCTAGCTCCATCCCTTTGGCTGGGTTAGGCTGCGTATAGATATCAAATGTACAACTTAGTTCACTGCAGCTGTGGTAAGCAGCCACATTTGTTGCATAACCTGTTTCCACTAAATTCTTATACAAAAGTGAGTTTTTTCCTCCCCCTAAGGCATAAGCAAACAGGTCGAGTGGCGCTTCATCTTTATGCCCCATATATACTGTTGGATAACTGATATACAACATCGGCTGTGGCACGTTATCTTCTAAGGTAATATAACGATCTTTATCAAGGCTAACAGGCACAGGTTGCATATCTTTTACTTCAGGGCCTTTCGGGATTGTCGCAAAATACTGATTTACCCAAGCCAAGGTCTCTGCTTTATCAAATTTACCGGCAATCGTCAGCGTCGCATTGTTCGGGCCATACCAACGTAAGAAGAATTGTTTTAAATCGTTCACATCAACGCGATCCAAATCTTCAATATAACCAATTGGCTGCCAAGCATAAGGATGATTTCGTGGATATAAAGCTTCACCAACTCGTTCACCAAGTAAACCGTAAGGGCGATTATCTACACGTTGTGAACGCTCGTTTTTAACGGTTGCACGTTGGATCTCGAATTTACGTTGATCAACTGCATCTAATAAAAAACCCATACGGTCGGCTTCTAACCACAGTATTTTTTCTAATTGATTTGCAGGTACTGTTTGATAATAATTCGTTCTATCTTGATTTGTGCTGCCGTTCATTGAACCGCCAGCTTCATTAACAATTTTAAAATGCTGCTGATCACCAACATTTTTACTGCCTTGGAACATCATATGCTCGAAGAAATGCGCAAACCCTGATTTACCGAGCTCTTCACGTGCAGAACCAACATGGTAAGTCATATCAATATACGTTAACGGATCGGAATCGTCTTCGTGCAAGATAACAGTCAGCCCATTGCTTAACTGGTATTTTTCATAGGGTATTAGCAAGCTGCTAGGCACTTTTTCTTGCTGTTCAACTAGTGTCATTCCACTAGGCAGTGCTGCGGTATTACGGTCTTTATCCAGTAATGAGCACCCACTAAGTAACAACATTGAAGAACTCAGTACAACGGCACCATAAAAAGAATTCAAACGCATCAAAAATTCCTCGTCAGTTTAAAATTAAATATAAAATAATTAGCTAATAGAACTCATAAACCAGATAATAATTGCATAGCGAATTGCTTTACCTAGCATAATAGCGATAAAAGAAAGAACAGGATTTAAACGTAACCAACCTGCTAATAAACAAAAAACATCACCGAAAACAGGCAACCAACTAAATAGCAAACTACTCCAACCCCATCGTTGGATCACGCCATGTACACGGCGGTAGTGCTTATTTTCTGAAAAGTCGATTGGCTTTTTCGCATAAATAAAATACCCCATGTAAAAGGTAAGAATAGACCCTAATACATTGCCACTGGTCGCCATAATAAAAAGCTGCCAATGTGACCACGAACCTTCAACTAACATCGCGGTTAATAATATTTCTGAACTACCAGGTAAAATGGTCGCAGATGTAAAACTACTTAAAAATAATAACCAAAGACCCATCTAATCCTCTAAATTTCATTTACCCACAGTGTTATCACTAAGAGAATTAAGTCACACTATATATTGAAGTTAGACGTATAATCAAAGCTAAGCATGCTAGTGTTATGCTTAACGCACTTATAGGTATACGACTGGCAGTATTTAACCGTTCTATAAATATTAAGTGCATAATTAAAAGTGGTAGGACAGTTTAGCCACTATATAATTCAATAAACAGTGATAAATCGCTACGTAGGGGAGTTTATGTTTAAATTTTTTCTATTACCTTTAATACTAAGCATCTTGTGGTTCGGATTCTTACAATATAATAACTGGACCATACAACAAGGTAAAAAAGGCTTTATCTATATTATTGGTGGTACAACGGCTACCATCGCATTTCTTAGTTTGATGATATTTTTAACTCAATAGCAACCAACTTTAACGGCTTACAGTGATAACCTCATCACCAAATCAATTTAATACACAAAGTCGATAGTCTGCTAAAAAATGCTTATTACATCAAATAAGCATGATCTTAACGTTTAAAAAAATAATAAAATTGGAACCAGTTCGCAATCTAAATAAAGAAGCATAGATCAAAGGTTAAAATGGTAATAGAGTAATAGCTCTACTTTATTTACCCGATAAAATACTGCAACGAATAACTTTGCGGCTATTAAAGGAATGACTATGACAGAAAAACTCAGTATTGGTGATATTGACGTGCTTATCGAAGGTACAGGAAAAGATACTATTGTGATGATCCATGGTTGGCCGGATACTTACCGGATATGGGATGATCAGGTTGCTACATTAAAAGATTCTTACCGCTGTGTGCGTTTTACACTGCCTGGTTACGCTATCGATAAACCACGTAAGTATTATGATCTTGCAGACATAATTGAGACGATTGATGCCGTTGTTAATAAAGTAGGGGCTGGAAAACCTGTTACCTTACTAATACATGACTGGGGTAGCTTTTTCGGTTACCAATATTATATGCGTAATAAGTCCAAAGTAAGTAAAATTATTAGCATTGATATTGGCGATGCAGGTTCTTCCGAGCACGTACTCACCAGCAAAGCTAAAGCCTTTATGTTTGCCTATCAAATATGGCTCGCAGCAGCTTGGAAAATAGGTGGCACCATCGGTGATAAGATGACCCGTAAGATGGCAAAGGCATTAAATGCACCAGGAGATCCTACGACCATCACCTCAGCGATGACCTATTCCTACTACTGGAAATGGAGTCACACACTTACAGGGCGTCCTTTAGGAAACTTACCCATCGACATCACCTGTCCACTGCTTTTTGTTTATGGAAAAAATAAACCGGGTATGTTCCATTCTAAAAATTGGGAACAAAAAATGGCGGCCATTCCAGGTAACAGAGTCGTCGCGCTTAATACTCGTCACTGGGTAATGACAGAGCAACCAGAAGTATTCAATCAGTTGCTGATAGAATGGTTAGAGTCTCAGAAAATAGAATAGGTATGAATTGAGAGGGTGAGTAAATTTTAGGCATAAAAAAACCGCAATTAAGCGGTTTCTTTATTTAATGGCGGAGAGGGAGGGATTCGAACCCTCGATGGGATTTAAAGCCCATACTCCCTTAGCAGGGGAGCGCCTTCGGCCACTCGGCCACCTCTCCACACAAACCCTATTATTATGAAAAACATCGACAATGTAAAGACTTACATCGGAACAATTCATAATAATATAATAAATGGTGCGGATGGGAGGATTCGAACCTCCGACCGCCTGGTTCGTAGCCAGGTACTCTATCCAGCTGAGCTACATCCGCACAAAAAATTATATTTAAAATAGATGGTGCGGATGGGAGGATTCGAACCTCCGACCGCCTGGTTCGTAGCCAGGTACTCTATCCAGCTGAGCTACATCCGCACATATTCTATTTTAAGAACTTGTTTTATTTTACCGTTTAACGAATTAAACCATAAAAAATAAATTGTGGTTTGAACAAATGGTGCGGATGGGAGGATTCGAACCTCCGACCGCCTGGTTCGTAGCCAGGTACTCTATCCAGCTGAGCTACATCCGCACATAATTTGTTCTGTTAGGTTTACGTTCTACAACGTCTAGTTTGAAATCTCTAGTTGATTTGAATAAATGGTGCGGATGGGAGGATTCGAACCTCCGACCGCCTGGTTCGTAGCCAGGTACTCTATCCAGCTGAGCTACATCCGCACATAATCTATTCTGTTGTATTTATTCGTGAGTTAAAACCAATGGTGCGGATGGGAGGATTCGAACCTCCGACCGCCTGGTTCGTAGCCAGGTACTCTATCCAGCTGAGCTACATCCGCACATATTTGGTCTAACCTATAATTGTCATAATTAGATTAAGTGCTTTCAACTTCTACTAATTACTTAGAATTAATTCTAATCGAAATAATGGTGCGGATGGGAGGATTCGAACCTCCGACCGCCTGGTTCGTAGCCAGGTACTCTATCCAGCTGAGCTACATCCGCATAACAATTATTTCTTACAACGTCCAAAAAGTTGACCAAAACACTATAACATATTTTTCAATATGAGATAGGAGCAGGACAACAATGGCGGAGAGGGAGGGATTCGAACCCTCGATGGGATTTAAAGCCCATACTCCCTTAGCAGGGGAGCGCCTTCGGCCACTCGGCCACCTCTCCGTGTTGTTGGCGCTCATAATACGGGTACTGGAAAATAAGTCAAATATTAATTAACAGCACTCAAGTAACTGTTTAAGTTTCAAACAACAAAACTACTATTGCAGCAAAAACGGGATGAAAGTCCCAAAACATTCAAAAAACAGATAAAAAAAAGGGCTTAGCATCGCTAAACCCAGTCTGTAATAATTTTATTATTCTAATTTAGAAGTTGCCTTCAGGGCTTTCGCCTTTTTCTGCTTGAATTCGCATGTAGATCTCTTCACGGTGAACAGATACTTCTTTAGGCGCATTAACACCGATACGAACTTGATTACCTTTAACACCTAAAACAGTAACTGTAACTTCATCACCGATCATAAGTGTTTCGCCAACACGGCGCGTCAATATTAGCATTAATTTATTCCTCAACTAATTCATTATATTTTTGTTAAGCCGCTTATTATTCTATTAAAAGCTTCAATGTAAAACAAGAAAAGAATAAATAAGACTTAATTTGCTGTTAATTCACTCAGTTCAAGCAACATCTAAGTTGAATGCAGCGTGCAATGCACGAACACCGAGTTCTAAATATTTTTCGTCAACGATTACTGAAATCTTAATTTCAGAGGTTGAAATCAACTGCATGTTGATTCCTTCACGACCTAAAACTTCAAACATTGTTTTAGCGACACCTGGATGATTCCACATACCGACACCTACTATTGAAATTTTAGCAATACGATCGTTACCTTGCACATCTTTTCCAGATAATTCTTCACAAGTCTTTTCCAAGAGGACTTTTGCGGCTTGGTAATCATCACGGTGAACAGTGAAGGTAAAATCAACAAGGCCATCTTTACCATGTGCATTTTGGACGATAACGTCAACATCAATACCTGCATCACCAATTGGCGTTAAGATATTAGCTGCAACTAAAGGTTCATCAGGGATACCTGATATTGTTAAACTTGCTTCATCGCGGTTAAACGCAATGCCAGATATGATTGCTGATTCCATTTTTTTTACGTCCTCGTAAGTAATCAATGTCCCTTCACCGTCTTCAAATGAAGATAGTACACGTAAAGGTACATTGTATTTCCCTGCAAACTCGACCGAGCGAATTTGTAATACTTTGGCACCTAGGCTCGCCATTTCAAGCATCTCTTCGAAAGTGATGCAATCTAATTTCCGTGCGCGCGGCTCAACCCGAGGGTCGGTGGTATAGACGCCATTAACGTCAGTATAAATCTGACATTCATCAGCTTTCAGTACAGCGGCAATTGCAACTGCGGTAGTGTCCGAACCGCCGCGCCCCAGCGTCGTGATATTATTATCTTCATCACGACCTTGGAAACCAGCAACTACGACCACTTTACCTTCATCTAGATGACGTTGTAAGTTGTCTGTTTCAACAGTTTTGATGCGAGCCTTACCATGGCTGTTATCGGTTTTCATTTGAACCTGATCACCTGTCATTGATATCGCATCGACACCAGCTTTTTGCAGCGCGATGGTTAACAATGCAATCGTAACCTGTTCACCCGTTGAAACTAATACATCCATTTCTCTGCGATCGGCGTTCTCATCGAGCGCTTTCGCCATACCCAGTAAACGATTAGTTTCACCAGACATAGCCGACACGACCACAACTATTTGATTTCCCTGTTCACGAGATTTTTTCACTCGCTGGGCAACAGCTTCAATTCGTTCAATAGAACCGACTGAAGTACCCCCATATTTTTGTACATACAACGCCACAACAACTTCCTTTAATAACCTTTAAATTTATCACCGCCTGTGCTCAAACAGCGAGCAGGACTGCCTGTTCGTTGTGATTACACTGTTTATTTGAACTTAGTTAGCAACGATATGTTGCTAACTAATAATACTAACTTATAGTTTTTCAGTTAACCAAGGTGTCACTGATTCAAGTGCAGCAGGTAACGCTTCTGGGTTTGAACCACCCGCTTGCGCCATGTCTGGGCGACCGCCGCCTTTACCGCCAACTTGAACTGCTAGGTAGCTTACTAGCTCACCCGCTTTCACTTTACCAATTAGATCTTTAGTTACACCCGTGATCAGGTTAACTTTACCTTCGCCAGGAATACCAAGAACAATAATACCGCTTTGCAATTTATTCTTCAGTTCATCCATCGAGCTACGCAGCGACTTAGGATCTGCGCCTTTTAGATTAGCAACAAGTACTTTAACACCGTTAATCACTTGTACCTGGTCGATCAAGTTAGCATTCGCAGCACTTGCTACTTGTACGTTTAACTTCTCAACTTCTTTTTCTAGGCTACGATTACGGTCGAGTACTTGACTCACTTTTGCCACAACTGTATTTTGGTCCGCTTTCACTAAACCTGCTGTTTCTTGCATTTTAGCCACAAGATCGTGAACATATGCTAATGCAGAATCACCAGTTACCGCCTCGACACGACGAACACCTGCAGCGATACCGCTCTCAGATAAGATTTTGAAGAAACCAATATCACCAGTACGTTTAACATGCGTACCACCACACAGTTCAATAGAGAAGTCACCCATGCGCACTACGCGCACTTCATCATCATACTTCTCACCAAATAATGCCATTGCACCCGCTTCGCGCGCAGCATCAATGTCCATAACTTCCGTTACAACTTCGTGGTTGGCACGAATTTGTGCGTTAACTAAACGTTCAACTTCAAGTAGTTGCGCAGAAGTTACACCTTCAAAGTGTGAAAAATCGAAACGTAAACGTTCAGGTAATACTAATGAACCTTTCTGCTGTACATTTTCACCAACAACTTTACGCAATGCAGCGTGTGCTAAGTGAGTCACTGAGTGATTAAGGCCAATAGCTTTACGACGGTTAACATCAACGTCGGCAATAACTTGGGTATTTACTTCGATAACACCTGAAACTGAACCGAAATGAACCGTTGCATTACCCGCTTTCTTGGTATCTGTTACCGTAAATACAGTATCACCAATTTTGATCACACCTTGGTCACCAGATTGGCCACCCGCTTCTGCGTAGAATGGTGTTTTGTCTAAAACAATCGCACCTTCTTGGCCGTCATTTAAGAGCTCAACTTCAGTATTATCTTTAATTAGTGCAACAATTTGCGCATCAGATGTCAACGTTTGATAACCCAAAAATTCAGTTGTAACATCAACTTTTAGCATTTCGTTGTAATCAGTGCCGAAGTTAGAACCTTGACGAGCACGATTACGCTGCTCTTCCATTGCTACTTTAAAGCCATCTTCATCAATCGTCAGCTCACGTTCACGCGCAATATCAGCCGTTAAATCAGATGGGAAACCATAGGTATCGTAAAGTTTGAATACCACATCACCAGGAACAACTTTACCGTCTAATTGCGACAGTTCATTGTCTAAAATGTTCAGACCACGTTCAAGAGTTTTACCAAACTGCTCTTCTTCGATAAGTAAGATTTTCTCAACAATGGCTTGTTGTTTTACTAAATCTTCAGAAATATCACCCATGAGTTCGACCATTTTCGCAACAAGTTTGTTGAAGAATGGACCTTTAGCGCCAAGTTTATTACCGTGACGAACGGCACGACGAATGATTCGACGTAGTACATAACCACGACCTTCATTTGATGGCATCACACCGTCAGAGATCAGGAAACTACATGCACGAATGTGATCGGCAATTACACGTAATGATTTGTTTTCTAAATCTGTTGTACCAATAAGCTCAGCAACATGCTTGATTAAGCTTTGGAAGATATCGATTTCGTAGTTTGAATGTACATTTTGCATAATTGCAGAAATACGTTCAAGCCCCATACCTGTATCAACAGATGGCTTTGGTAATTCTTCCATTGTGCCGTCAGCTTGACGGTTAAACTGCATGAATACCAGGTTCCAGATCTCAATAAAACGGTCACCGTCTTCTTCTGGTGAGCCCGGAACGCCACCCCAAATATCTTCGCCATGGTCGTAGAAGATTTCAGAACATGGTCCACAGGGACCGGTGTCACCCATCGACCAGAAATTATCTGATTCAAATTTCTTCTCTGGTGATTTGTCACCGATACGAATGATTTTATCTTCAGGCACGCCTATTTTGTTCGCCCAGAATGAAAATGCTTCATCATCACTTTCATAAACGGTAACCAACAGTTTTTCTTTTGGTAGTTTCAAAACAACGGTTAAGAATTCCCATGCAAATAAGATCGCATCTTCTTTGAAGTAATCACCAAAGCTGAAATTACCTAGCATTTCAAAGAATGTATGGTGACGCGCAGTATAACCTACGTTATCTAAGTCGTTGTGTTTACCACCAGCACGTACACAGCGTTGAGACGTTGTGGCACGTGTATATGAACGTTGTTCTGCACCTAGGAATACGTCTTTAAATTGGTTCATGCCCGCATTTGTAAATAACAAAGTTGGATCATTAGCAGGTACAAGTGAGCTACTTGTACCTTTGTTGTGCCCTTTACTGGCAAAATAATCAAGAAACGCGTTGCGGATCTCAGCTGTAGACATTGTCATGGAATCGTCCTGGGTGCTTTAATTATGAGCGATTGTTTAAATTAAATAATGAAAACGGATCTGTTAATGAGGTGATTATACGCAAACCGCGTCAAAATGCTAACTCAGAGAAGCCCTTGAGCCGTGATTTTGTGTGTGTTAATCGTTCGAATCAGCTTAGATTTAGGAGCTAAAAAAAAACACCGAACATAAATGCTCAGTGTTTTTGTAAAATCATTCAATTATCAGCGACTCATCTCACTGATAGTTATCAAATTGCTTCTTCGTTTTCTTCACCAGTACGAATACGGATCACACGTTCTACTGCGGTAACAAAAATCTTACCGTCACCGATTTTACCTGTATGCGCAGTTTCAACGATAGAGTCGATGCATGCATCAACATCATCGTCTTGCACAATAAGATCGAGTTTTACTTTAGGTAGAAAATCAACCATGTATTCAGCACCACGATAAAGCTCGGTATGACCTTTTTGACGGCCAAAACCTTTCACTTCAGATACAGTCATACCTGTAATGCCAATTTCTGCAAGCGCTTCACGTACATCATCAAGTTTAAACGGTTTAATAATCGCTTCAATTTTTTTCATGTTCAGTCCCTGTTAGCCCCTAAATATAACTATTAGCATACCGAAGCAAACTCGAATTGCCAATCAGACGAGTAATTAAATCGATGAAATCGCTAAATTTCTTTTTTATAAAAATCACCAGCAATCTGCTGTTGCTTCATTTTCACTATTCATCGACGCCGTTGAACCAAGGTTATCAATGGTAAAAGAGGCGCAATTTGTATCATTAGCCTGCGTACTGCCAGCTTCGACAGTCGCAATTATCGTATAGTTGTTTACAGTACTACTCACGCCAAGTGCAAAGGTGTAATAGTCACTGTCATCATTCCAGCCAGAGTCCGATAAAGTATTCGCCGCGCCACTGGCTAATGAGGTTGCATACTGTCTATTATCTAAATAAAACTGCTCTTGTAATAACTGCGCTTTATACAATGCCGTTTTTGCATCATTACGATTGTTATTCATAATATAAGCACTGTAAGAAGGGTAACCAATACCCGCTAAAATGCCGATAATAGCGATGACGATCATCAATTCAACCAGGGTAAAACCTGTTTGTTTCGTTGTCATTATAGTTATCATTACTGCACCGCCTCATTGAAGTAACGGTAGGTCCATTTAGGAGTTAGCGTGACAGCGGTGTCGATCAGCCCTGTTAACGTTGGTGCACCATCTACAGTCGTACTATCGCCCTTACCTGCACCGAGTATACGCAATATGGACTTACCATTATAAATGCGAGCATGAACAGAAAGATCTTTCGCTACTACATTGGCTAAACGGCGATAAAACTTGATTTTACCCGTATTCATATTAGCCTGATAATAGTGACTATTTCCTGATTGATTAAAGACGCATTGCTGAGCTGTAACAATATAATCGTTAGTAAAAGGGGTGTAGGTATTAAAATGTACCACGCCATTGATAACAACAGCATTACCGAGTGATTTTTCACCGCCATACGTGCCATCAGCGGCATCGTCTTCATTCAGCTCAAATTGCCACCCGTTAATATTATTTTCAATATCAGTTGGTATAGATGCAGGTGTCACATCTTCATTGTTTGGATCAAGCACTGGTGAATATAATATTGTGGCTAAATCGCTGGCAATCAAAGGTGAATCGCCCGTACCATTTCCCCAAACCGTAGGATAAAGAGAGTCATCTTTAATATTATAAAAATAATTTCTAACCTCTGTATCCGAATTCGGTCGCGTAATATCGCCACTCCCAATTAATATACCATCGTATAATTTGCTACCATCCTTTGCTCTCACAATTGAAGGTGCATTAAAGAAACGACGATCATTACCTTCACTATTACCACCTAAACTCGCGAGCTTTCTGACTTTCCATTTACCTGTATCAACAGATGAACCAGATAAAGTCAATACAGCGGGCATATCGACCCTGTAAATATTGCCACCAGTATCTCCGGCATAAATTCGATCAGTATAACCATCACCATCACTATCAAGTACAGCGACTTGACTAGCAATGCCATCTTCAAAGCTATGGCTACTGGTGCCATTTTCAAAAGCTTTAATGATATCCCCAGTTAACGCATCAACCACATAAATCGCCCGTCCTTTTGTATCTTGACCAGAGCAATCAGTCGCACATGTATCTTTTCTCGGATCATAACCTCCAGAAAATATCAGTACCGGTTTACTGTTATCACTTTCACTGCTGCTTTGAAATACTTTTGTCACGACCGGTTTAGACCACGTCTGTCCTAATTCCGTATAATTTTGATTGGATTTATTCGTTGTACTATCCACACTCCATTTCAATGATGGTGCTTCGGTACCAACACCAAGATCTATCGTGTAATAAGCACTGCCACCTCTACGCATCCCAAATGTAACGAGATGCTTTACTTGTGTCGAGTCAGAATATTTAATATCAACAGCAGAACCATCAATTCCATATTCACGTTGAACACCTGCGGCCAATACACCACTACCGCGTAATGAAAGTGCGTACTTTAATTTATTCTTAGGAATAAAAGCCCACTTCTCTTCTACTGCTCGTCCTTTGTCTTCAAATGCATGGAAGAACCCAGCATTAGTACCGATAAATATTTGTGGGTTCATCGGATGAGTGGAATCCCCAAACTGGATAACCAGGGGAGAAGAATGCATCGGGTCTCCAAAAATATCCTTTCGATACTCTTGCCCTGTCGCATCAATCCCTAACAACCAATTAATATTTTCAACAACATGCTGACTAATTTCCTCATCCGAATCATTAGCATCAACTTCAATACCTAATTCAATTGCGAGCTCTCTATCCTGACCAGCTGAAAAACCATAAGCGGTTTTTAAATTAGCTACATTTAAATCGACTAGAGGCTCGGCCAAATCATCATTGTTAAAGTAGATTTCACGAGGGTTAAATGTAGCACTGGCGCCCGACACCGGTGAACGTAATGAATAAGCTTCAACCACACCACCCGCCTTAATCGAGTTAGTTTTATCGCTTGTACTCCAGCCACTATAAACAGAATCCTTAAAATACGTAGTCGAACTCGCACCTGAAGCCGTAGAGGCTAATGCAGCCTTGAAGACTGGATCCGCTGTAGATGTTGCAGATTTGCTCCAAGCACTTAAAATACCAGCATCCGTAATCTTAAACTTCTTCAGATTACCCATCCAACGACTTGTGACATTGGCTTCAAACATAGAATAATAAACATTACCGCTATTTTGAGTCGCGTAACTTGAATCTATAGAAGTGCCTACATTACTTGCAGTACTATTTTGTCTTGCTCTTATATCATTAAAAGCATTTAATAACTGAGTTCTTAGTGCGTTAGCATCGGATGCACGATAGTATTTCCCCCCTCCATTTTCAGCAGTCTTATCGAGTAAGTTTTCATTCGCTGCCGGAATCCTAGTATTATCATTCTCATCCACAGTACCAATACCCACAGTATAAGTAATAATACGTTCGGTTACATCGGGCGTACTAGGGTTCATATCATTCGTCGCGAGCCAGTGCGACAAAACTGGCATATAGTTTTTCTTACAATCAGTATCAGCCATATCGACAGCTTTGCTTACGTCGGCATTCGGTAAGCTTTTAATTTCTGAATTTGCGTCATCATCGTGATCATGTGCATTAATAATACTTTTACATTTTAAAAAGTTAAAGGGACTATCTGTAACATCATGGTAACCAGGCGAAACAATAATGATATATGCCTCTGTTTGACAAGTTTGACTCCATTCCATTAATGGGTTGATATATTTACGGTCATCATTATCATCATTATCCTCGGAGTTGTTACTGCTGTCATTGTCATCCTCTTCAACGCTTCGATCTCGATTAGGTTTAGACAACAGAGAGAATTTATCTCCATATTTGATCTGTTTACCATAAAGATATAAATACCCTTCGTATAAACTTTCGCAGAGACCAGCCCGATTTCTCCTTGTCGTAATAATATCGCCGACTTTATTTTTAAGCACACGAGCAGAATTAGTGTCATAGGTTTTAATACCAGATAAAATCCGTCCACCATGATTATTCGCGATTTTAGACCAAAGTTTATAACCTTCATTTGAATTAAAAACTTCCAGGCCTGTTTTTATATCCCTTGTATCCAACATCAAATCAAGAATGACTTTCTTTGCTATTTGTAAGTTGGACAGCTTAAAATTACCATCAACCACACTGCCATTTTTAGCCAGTTCTGCCCATTTAACTAAATTTTCAGAGTAGACATACGCTTTATTTTCAGACTCCGTGATCGAATGAGGCGTGCTACCATAACCAGCATGCCAAATTGAATCCCAGGTTCCATTATCAAGATTACTTAAATCCAAAATAGATTCTGAGCCTGCAACTGGGTAGCCTTGTCTATTTAAGTCTTCTGCATAGTTATCATTTACACCATCACCTGAATATTTATCATTCCCATCAGTATCTTTACCTATGTAGCCACCTTCAGGTCGTGGCATTATTTGATTATGTTCATAACCTGGATTTTTTTTACCGTCTTTACCTGTTGTTTCGATATCAGTCTTGCAATCAACATAGTTATATACAAAATTCGGGACCAGATTAGCCGCCGCTCTGCCCAGAGGGCCAAATGCTCTAAATATATTTTTTAACTCTTCAATAAAATTAGTTTTCTCACCAATTTTTTGCCAGCTATATTTTGTTTGAGGGATATAGAATAATCCCCACCAACCCCATTCAACCCCCTTTTTCTGCCAACGTTGATAGAAGTCCTGAAAAGCCCCTAACTCACCTTCTAAATCTTTGAGTGCCATAAAGCAATTCATCTCTAACGATTCAAATTTATCATTAGAACCAAGACGAGGGATCGTTTTTACAAAATTAATATATGCAGGATTTAAAGGCGTTTCTGGATTTTCTAGCCCCTCTTTTGCAATAGCAATAAGGGAGCTATGATCTAAACCAACAGCATCTGAGGTTTGAGAATAATAATAAAATTCATCACCAAATAAGTTATCTGTCAACTTTTCACCCAAGGTGTCTGATACCGGGGGGTAAGCAATATGTGGGTCATAACGGCGAGGGTAAGGATAATCAACCTTATCTTTCATGTGTGAAGATATATCGAGAATAATAAGAACTTGTGGTTCTCTATTTTTTAATTCAGCTTGATAAATCTCACTTTCATCAGCAATAACGCTGAGACTTAATATGGCTAACAAGACGATACTGACTGGTTTGAAAATCCTTTTCATTGCCTATTCCTATTTATTTTTCACTGCCAAAAATTGCTGTTCTACGCCAGCGGTCATTGCTAGACCTTTAACTCGCGGGCCATCGTTTTGTGTAAAATCCATTTTCACAAATCGACAGTTAATTAAATTGACACTCGAAGCATTTTCACTTCGCTTACAATGACCTTCTCCGCGCTGCTCTAGAGTCACATGCGAAGTACCGCTCGTACTTAAAGCGGAACTAGCACCCTCCCCCCACGCCATAATATCGTTAATTAAATTAGGGTTACTCATCACTTCACTAACGCTGCCTAATAACGCTTGCTCATTCGCTAATTTGTCTTGCGTCAAACCTATCGAATGTTGTCCTAATCGTGTTTGGGTTATCACGGCAGCAGCCAATGAAGTAATGACAACCAATATAATAATCACAATAAATAAGGTAACGCCTCGCTGGTTTTTCATTGTGTCACCGCCATCATGTTATTTTTTATCACGACCGTTGTTGATAATAAAAAACGACGATAATTATCATCATCAGGCGGATTAAACGGACTAAACCTGTCGTTAAACGTGGCATCATTGTTTAATGTTAAATCTCTATTCTTAGCACGTGCTAATACATAAATACGCGCAGATATAAGCTGATTAGTACGCCACATCAAGTCGGTAATATTACTGCTTGCAAGGTAACTTTCAGGTCGGCCATCACCGTTAGTGTCGACACCAAAATCAATTCGGATTTGTTCTATATTGCTAACAACCAAATCATTAATAAATACACCGTTAATAAGACTAAAACGGCTTAATCGGGGGCTATTTGTATCATGCGCTTGGACAAAATAGGTGTGATGTAAGTAAGGATATATTTCGGCGTTAGCTATACTAGGGGCTGTACCTGTAAATAACTGCGCTTGCATAGGTGAAATCGCAACATAATAACGATTAGCTTGAGGATTAGGGGTAATCACTCCCCGAATACGTGCTATCGACAATACGTCACTGTTTGCTGCAAGAGCATAACCATCATCATTCTCATCGTTTTCATTCTCAAAACAATTAGCGACAGTAACATTAATGACTCCATCAATCGGCGTCCTCACGATCCAATTGGCTTTATCTGGAAAATGTAAATTATCATCAGCCGCGGGACCACCGACTGGCACCACACTACAATCACCAGCGGCAATATTCTTAGGCACTTGGATATCAGCAAGTCCACCGCCAGAAAATTCAGCAAAACTACCGATAGCTCGTACGTCTTCCACTAATACTTGCAAGGCCAATTGTGCCTGTTGCTGTAAATTGGAAACGGTTGAAGATCGATTAGCCGAGACTTTGGTATCCACAAACATCGTTGTGATAGACACCATAAGCACCAAACCAATAACCAGCGCAATCATCAGTTCAACTAAATTAAAGCCCGCTTGCTTCGCTCTCATATAGCCCCCTTGATGAAGCTAGTTAGCATTACTTGTCGACGATTCGTTACTGGGGTCCCACAGTTTTTACTCGCTTCTGCAGCGTCTACTCCTTGAACTTGCCAGCTAACAGCAACCGTAACGGTAGCTCCGATATTACGACATAAGTCCATATTACTACGCTTAGCAGAGCTTGCCACATTGGTAAGAATGCTGGTGAGTATTTCATTTTGAGTCTCTGATGAACTTGAAGAGGGGTTAATCCAAGCAGTATTCGCCCGTAACTCTTGCAACGCCGTACGCGCAAGATATGAAGCTTCAATTTGCTTGTCTGTATCTGCTAATGATTTCTTCGCAATCCCTTGCAATGCCACGATGCCCAACAGGCCAACGGCAAGGATGAATGATGTGATCATCACTTCAATGAGACTGAATCCAGATTCCTTTCTAGATTGCATAACTAACTCACTTAAATAATTTAGACACCACCATGTTACACATATGTTTATTTTATGTAAACACGACGCGTTTTATTCTGTGAGACTCAGCATTAATTAAATCAATGATTCAATGCGGTAGCAAACCAAGTAGGTATTCAAATAAAATTATAGGGTATAGAGGCGAGATATTAGATATTAGTTAAAAAGAGTTTATGAGTGGATAAAGCTCGTCGAGTCGATGACTAAACGAGCCTATCAATAGCGCGAGTTAATTTACTTGCTTAACACGTAATTCGGCTGGCACTTCAAATATCGTATTTTCTGGACGCCCTTCGACTTCAGTCACCAGTTTACCTCCGTATTCTTGGAGCTTTTCAACAACCTGATCGATCAACACTTTAGGTGCAGACGCGCCTGCTGTAACACCAATCTTAGCTTTACCTTCCAATAATACAGGGTCAATATCACCTGCATTATCAATAAGGTAAGACGGGACACCAAGGTTTTCAGATTTTTCACGTAGACGGTTCGAGTTTGATGAATTTTTAGAACCAACCACAAACATAATATCAACCATGCCTGCTAGTTTAGATACCGCATCCTGACGATTCTGTGTTGCGTAACAAATATCATCTTTACGTGGTCCCCTAATTTCTGGGAAACGTTCACGCAGTGCGTCAATAATAGCTGAGCAATCATCTACCGATAACGTAGTCTGTGAGCTATAAGTTAGGTTTGTCACATCTTTAACATCTAAAACGGCAACATCCGCAATCGACTCAACCAGATACATACCACCATCAGCATTGTCATACTGACCCATAGTACCTTCGACTTCAGGGTGACCCTTATGACCAATCAATACACATTCAATACCACGGCGACTCGCACGAGTCACTTCCATATGTACTTTTGTCACAAGCGGACAAGTTGCATCAAATACTTTTAGGTCACGACGTTTAGCTTCGGCTTGTACCGCTTTAGATACGCCATGCGCACTAAAAATAACCACTCGACCGTCTGGTACTTCATCAAGTTCTTCAACAAAAATAGCACCGTTCTCTTTTAAGCCATCCACCACATAGCGGTTATGCACGACTTCGTGACGTACATAAACAGGGGTTTCAAACAGCTCAAGCGCACGTTCAACAATACTAATAGCACGGTCAACACCAGCACAGAAGCCACGAGGGTTCGCGAGTAAAATTTCCATCATAAACCTTATTTATTCTACATTGATTTCTAAAATTTCAACTTTAAACGTTACAACTTGTCCAGCTAACGGATGATTAAAATCGACAGTTACCGAGTCACCAATCACATCACGGATCATACCTGGTAATTCAGCACCGTCTGGCTGAGTAAAGCCAACAATCAAACCGACTTCCGCTTTTACTTCGGTAAATTTAGCGCGGTCTAAATAATAAATATTATCTGGATTAGGCTGTCCGAATGCATCTTCAGGTTGCAGCTCAAACTTGTTTTTATCACCGACAGTTAAACCTAATAAACAGCGTTCAAAATTAGGCGTTAAGCTACCATCACCAATCACTAACTTGGCAGGCTTACCTTGTAGTTCAGTACTATCAGCAACAGAGCCATCTGCTAAGGTAATAGTAAAATGCATTAGTACTTGGCTATCGTTACCAATTGTTGCTACGTTAACTGTCATTTGATGATTCCTTGTCATTTTTACTTTCCATAATGGCTTCCAAGATTAACATCGCGGCACCAATACAGATCCAAGTATCTGCTAAATTGAAGATAGGGAAATGGCTTGTATCCCAGTACACATGTAAAAAATCAATTACATAGCCATGAATAATACGATCATATAAATTACCTAACGCACCACCTAAAATAAGTGCGTAAGCAATATTGCTCCAATACTGCTGAGCCGCTTGTTTCTTTAACCAATAAATCAACAAGCCGGAAACTGATACCGCGATTACGCCAAAAAACCAACGCTGCCAGCCGTCTGCATCTGCAAGCATACTAAATGCCGCACCATAGTTACGTGCATAGGTAAAATTAAACACAGGCAACACATTTATCGATTCACCTAATTGAAAGTTGTTCACCACAAAAGTCTTGGTACCCAAATCAATAAAAAATACGACAACGGCTAGCCACAGCCAAATTAATCCAGTTCTCTTTGTTGTGCCTACGGTCATTATTATCCTCTGATACGTCAATGTGATGACGATAAATATAATGCGACGACTGCATTGTTATTGGTATCAATCCAGTATATTTGAATAGATTATTAGCAATCATATCATTTTCATGACACGGGTTAAGCATTTATCCATAAAAAAATGCCTACTGTGTTTATACTGATTAAGCTAACCAGTTCACAGTAGGCATTCTATGTGAAGGATAATAACAACTTAATGGTTATTACCTTCCTTTACTCGCTAAATGTGATGAACACACTAACGATTAAGCAAATTGACGTTGTTCGCCTTCACCATCGATATTATCTTCACAACGCACACAAATAGTAGGGTGCGTTTCTGACTGACCTACGGTTTCGTTATGGTGCCAGCAACGCTCACATTTCTCAGCATCACTCTTAGCAACACTCACCCATAGACC
This sequence comes from Moritella viscosa, assembly GCF_900120065.1. Taxonomy (NCBI): domain Bacteria; kingdom Pseudomonadati; phylum Pseudomonadota; class Gammaproteobacteria; order Alteromonadales; family Moritellaceae; genus Moritella; species Moritella viscosa. The sequence goes on along the minus strand of NZ_FPLG01000005.1, from coordinate 86,948 downwards.
GTCGATAGCACTTGCTTCGACGTCTGCAGGTGCTTCTATTACTGCTACCACTTTCGTGTTTGACGTCAGTAGTAAGAAGCGTAATTCGTTACCTAATTTGTCAAGGTCAGCTGCAAGTTCAGCATTCGCATATAAAGTAACGTCAGCTTGTAAAGAACCACCAACAACCGCATTGTTACGTGCTAGTTCAACAGTTTTGTTCACTTCACTACGAACAGCTTGTAACTTGCTCCAGTAAGCATTGTTTAGCTCAGCATCATCAGCAAGTGGTGTTAGACCAGTGTACCACTCTTCAGTAAATACATACTCAGCACGTTCACCAGGCATTGCATTCCAGATCTCAAACGCTGTAAAGCTTAAGATAGGCGCAGTCCAACGAACCATAGCTTCTAAGATATGGAACATCGCAGTTTGACAGCTACGACGTGCAATACCATCTGATTTTGCAGTGTACTGACGATCTTTGATGATATCTAAGTAGAAGCTACCCATTTCAATTGAACAGAATGTCATTAGCTTTTGCGTCACATTCTGCATTTGATAGCTTTCATAATCAGCTAGAATTTCAGTTTGTAGTGCGTGTGCACGACCCACAGCCCAACGATCTAGAGCGACCATATCTTCTGTCGCTACAATATCAGTTTCTGGGTTAAAACCTTCTAAGTTAGACAATAAGAAACGCGCAGTATTACGGATACGACGGTAAGCATCAGCACTGCGATCTAAGATCTCATCAGATACTGTCATTTCACCTGTGTAATCAGTACTTGCAACCCACCAGCGTAGGATATCACCACCAAGACGGTTCATTACGTCTTGTGGAGCCATTACGTTACCGATCGATTTAGACATCTTACGGCCTTTCGCATCTACAACGAAACCGTGGGTTAACACGTCTTTGTAAGGTGCTTTACCGTGAATAGCAGTCGAGATCATCAATGATGATTGGAACCAACCACGGTGTTGATCAGAACCTTCAAGGTAAAGATCGATTTCTGCGCCCGCGTATTCTTTGCGTGCGTCAACAACAGAAAAGTGTGTTGAGCCCGAATCGAACCATACGTCTAATGTATCCGGTGCTTTAGTGTAATTTACCGCGTCATCACCAAGTAAGTCTGCAGGATCAAGATCCCACCACGCTTGAATGCCTTTCTGCTCAACTAAATTAGCAACATCTTCCATTAGTTCAGCTGAACGAGGATGCGGTTCTTGTGTTTCGTTATGTACGAATAAAGAAATTGGCACGCCCCACGTACGCTGACGAGAAATACACCAGTCAGGACGGTTAGTTACCATACTTTCGATACGCTCTCGACCCCAAGAAGGAACCCATTGCACATCTTTAATTTCTTTCATTGCAGCGTTACGCAGGCCATTTTGTTCCATGCTGATAAACCATTGTGGTGTAGCACGGAAAATAATTGGCGTTTTGTGGCGCCAGCAATGTGGATAGCTGTGTTTTATTACTTGGTGGTTTAGTAACGCACCTTTTTCTGTAAGTACTTCAATCACATTATCATTTGCTTTAAATACATGTTGACCAGCAAATAAAGGTGTATCTTCAAGGTAAACACCGTTGTTACCAACTGGGTTTGCGACTTCAAGGTTATAACGTAGACCAGCCACATAGTCTTCTTGACCGTGACCAGGTGCAGTGTGAACAACACCCGTACCCGCTTCAGTCGTTACGTGATCAGCTAAAATTGCTGGTACGTCGAAATCATAAAACGGGTGGTTAAAGCGTAAATTCTCTAGTGCAGCACCAGTACAAGTACCTAACGTAGTGAAGCTTTCAGGTGCAAATGCAGCCATGCAAGATTCAACTAAGTCTGTTGCTAAAATTAGTTGCTGTGAACCAGATTCAGTTACCATGTTAACTAGCGAGTATTCAACGCGCTCAGCAAGTGCAACTGCACGGTTAGCAGGTAATGTCCAAGGTGTTGTAGTCCAGATAACTGTCGATACTAAACCTTCAACATCACTACCAAATACGGCTTTAACAGCAGCTTGATCTTGTGCAGTGAAACGCACGTAGATAGCAGGTGATTTCTTATCTTCGTATTCTACTTCAGCTTCAGCAAGTGCTGAACCACAGTCTGTACACCAATGAACAGGCTTAGAACCTTTTTGTAAGTGACCATTTTCGACAATTTTACCTAAAGCACGAATGATGTTTGCTTCTGTGCTGAAATCCATTGTTAGGTACGGATTCTGCCAATCACCCAATACACCAAGACGGATAAAGTCTTCACGTTGACCGTTAACTTGTTTTGTCGCATATTTACGACATTCTTCACGGAACTGTGCAGCTGTTACTTTACGGCCTGGTTTGCCCACTTTCTTTTCTACCATTAATTCGATAGGTAGACCGTGGCAATCCCAACCAGGGATGTAAGGTGCATCAAATCCAGACAAGCCTTTGGCTTTAATAATAACGTCTTTCAGGATCTTGTTAACTGAGTGACCAATATGAATGCTACCATTCGCATAAGGAGGACCATCGTGCAGAATAAAGGTTTTTTTACCTTTCTTAGCGGCACGGATTTTTCCGTATAAATCATCAGTATTCCACTGCTTCAACATATTTGGTTCGCGGTTCGCTAAGTTAGCGCGCATCGCAAAGCCCGTTTTCGGCAGGTTCAGCGTTTTTTTATATTCGCTCATGTATCCTAATTTCCGTTATTGGTATTCATAAAAATTAAACTGACAGGCCAAAATAGGTTTTGGCTGCAATGACATCTCGTTCTATTTGCTGGCGAAGTACATCAAAAGATGCAAATTTCTGTTCACCGCGTAATTTTTTCTTCAAGACAACCTCTAGCTGTTTGCCGTAAAGGTCACCATCAAAATTAAATAAATTCACTTCCAGCTGGGTACGTACACCACCAACTGTAGGACGCTTGCCAATGTTTGCAACGCCCAGTATCACACCATCACTGATGCCTAACACTTCAACCACATACACGCCATTAATTGGGTCTACGCAGCGTTTCAAGGGTATATTCGCGGTTGGAAAACCGATAGTTCGTCCTAATTTAGCACCGTGAGACACTTTACCAAAAATACTAAATGGTCGGCCAAGTAATTCGGCTGCTAAATCAAGTTTATCTTGCGTTAACGCTTCGCGGATCATAGTACTACTAACACGTGCTTGTGCAACGCTAAACGTATCCATGCTCACCACATCAAAGCCATATTTTGCACCCGCCGCTTGCAACATTGCAAAGTCACCAGTGCGCTTATGCCCAAAGCGGAAATCATCACCAACAACTAAATATTTAACGCCTAATTTATTCACTAACAACTGGGTAATAAATTCATCCGCTGATAGTGCTGCAAACTTGCGATTAAAATTAACACATAATAACTGGTCAATATTTTGATCTTTTAACGCTGCATACTTATCACGTAAGCGTGTTAATCGCGCAGGCGCTTTATCGCCAATAATCATCTCTAGTGGCTGCGGCTCAAATGTCATTACCGTTGCAGGCAAATTCAATTGGTTCGCTTTTTCGATTAACTGTCGTAATACCGATTGGTGCCCAAGATGAACGCCATCAAAGTTACCGATAGTTAAAACACACCCTTGATGGTGTGGCTTCAAATTGTGAATGCCTCGAATAAGCTCCATGTCTTTGCCAACTATTCCACTAAAACGACAAATTATAACTTAGTCAACGCACAGGGTCAGCAACAATTTGTACTCAGTCAGTAATTTTAAAATGTTGCAGACGTAAACCAAACACCAATAAAGCCATAAAATAGCTTATTACCGCGAGTCCAATTAAGCCTAACAGGCATAAACTACTGTCTAATAAACCCCATTCATACCATTGCTGCATGTCTGGTTTGGCGTATTGCACTAAGGCTGCCATCAAACCTGCAGAAGCGAACAATTTAACTACGACAATGCCAGTATCCCTATTAATCTTGTATACACCTTCCTTGTGTAACCCCCAATAGAGCAAGCTAGCATTTAATGTCGCAGAACCCGCTGTGGCTAGTGCTAAACCAACATAACCAAACGGAATAGCTAAAATAATGTTAAATCCCATATTACTGATCATAGCGATGATGCCAAACTTAACTGGCGTACGAGTATCTTGGCGCGCATAATAACCTGGCGCCAATACCTTAATTAGCATAAAGCTGAGTAAACCGGAGCCATAAGCCATCAAGCTCATCGAAGCCATAGAAACATCATCAGCGCCAAATTCACCACGCATAAACAATACCTTAAGCATTGGGCTGGCAAGCACTATCATACCCATCATCGCTGGCGTTCCCAGTAATAGAACTACTCTTACTCCCCAATCCATAGTTTGTTTAAATTGGTTATCAGAGCGGGCTGAATGAGTTCGAGAAAGGGCTGGTAAAATAACGGTCGCGATCGCAATACCGAACAAACCAAGTGGAAATTCTAATAAACGGTCTGAGTAATACAACCAACTAATTGACCCTGTCATTAAGAAGCTGGCAATAAACGTATCAAACAATAAGTTAATCTGGCTCACTGATACACCAAACATTGCCGGTATCATTAGTTTTCTAATTTTTGTCACACCAGGATCTCGCCAACCCCAACGTGGTTTCACCAACATATTCTGTTTTGCTAAAAACGGAATTTGGAATAAAAACTGAATTGCACCGCCGATAAAGACCCCGATAGCGAGTCCTATTTCTGGCTGTGCTAAATTAGGTGCAATGAACAACGCCGCACCAATAATAGCAATATTTAAAAACACTGGCGTAAAGGCCGCAACAGCAAATTTACCCAAAGTGTTCAAAATTGCACCAGATAATGCCGTAAAAGTAATAAACCACAAATAAGGAAAAGTAATTTTTAGCATAAATGAAGCAAGTTCAAACTTGTGTGCATCAGGTCCATTGTTGAGCCAATCCACAAACCAACCCGCACCAAAGAGAATCGTGATTAATGGCGAACCGATTACCCCAAACAAGGTAACAATGGTCACTAATACCCCTAAGGTACCGGATACTGAAGCGATCAACTGTCGTACTTTTTGTTTATCACCAGTTTGTTGATATTCAGTAAGAACAGGTACAAAAGCCTGTGCAAATGCACCTTCAGCGAAGAGTCGACGTAAAAAATTAGGGATTTTATTGGCAAAGAAGAAAACATCGGCTGCCGCCCCCGCGCCCATTAGATTTGCAACAATAACATCTCGAACTAAACCTAAAATACGCGAGATCATGGTCATTGAACTGACGATAAGGCCAGATTTTATTAATTTATTACTCAAGAAATACCTTTTATGTCAATCAAACCCTGTTCGTGGGGCGCATTTGCTGCTAAAATATGTCCCACATCTTAACTGTCATTGCAGTTAGTTGCCAATATTTTGCCTGTTATTTACACAAAAAATATTGACAAATTTCGTTAGGCAAGGCATATTCCTCGCCTTTATAAAATTAACGTCTTTAGACATTTAGGAGTAGGACCTTGGCTAATATCAAGTCTGCTAAAAAACGCGCAATCCAATCTGAAAAACGCCGTAAGCACAACACTTCACGTCGTTCAATGATGCGTACACTAACTAAGAAAATTATCGTAGCTATCGCTGCTGGTAATAAAGAAGAAGCGACTGCTGCATTTGTTGCTGCACAACCGATTCTTGATCGTATGGCTTGTAAAGGTCTGATCCACGCAAACAAAGCTGCTCGTATTAAGAGCCGTCTTTCTGCTAAGATCAAAGCACTTTAATTATTGCTTTAATACGATAATGAAAAACCAGCTTCGGCTGGTTTTTTTATATCTAAAAAATATGGTTTCAGTACTATTTCAACTTAGTCAACCTTTATCCACTAATTCCCCCTCAACTTCTACCTTATCTTTTATTGTTGTCGCACAGGCGAGTAAATAATAGCCCAGCACTGCAGCCAATGTAGAACCCATTAATATCCCCAAACGTGCTAGATCCGCCATCACCGAATCCGTAAATGCTAATGACGTAATAAACATCGACATCGTAAAGCCAATTCCGCACAGCACTGACACAGCAAAAATTTGTTTAAAGTTAATCCCATCGGGTAATGTCGCAATTTTCAGCTTCACCGCTAACCAACTAATACTGAAAATACCCAAAGGTTTGCCAATCAATAGCCCCAACGCGACACCTATCGGTAAAGCTGAAGTCATATCCGATAATTGGATGTTAGTTAACGACACCCCCGCATTCGCAAATGCAAACAAGGGTAAAATATAATACTTAGTCCAAGGATGTAGCCAACGAGCTAGCGTTTTCGCTGGTGAGTGCGGGTTTTCAACATCATTTTTATTATCTTTACGGTACATAGGAATGGCAAAACCAATCACTACACCAGCCAAAGTTGCATGTACGCCCGATTTAAGTACTGCCACCCACAATAACCCGCCAACAATGAGGTAAGGCGTTAAACTCATGATGTTGTAACGGTGCATTAGCCACAATATACTGATACACGCGCACGCTAAGCTCAATGATAATACCGACATATCGGCAGTATAAAACAAGGCAATAATGATGATCACGCCGAGATCATCCATGATAGCCAACGCCAATAAGAAAACTTTTAAATTAACAGGGACGCGTTTACCCAATAACGACAATACCCCTAATGCAAAGGCGATATCAGTCGCGGCAGGGATAGCCCACCCCTTGATTGCGTCTGGATTAGCGGCATTCAAACTTAAATAGACTAATGCAGGCGCTAGCATACCACCAGCCGCAGCGATAATTGGAAATAGGGATTTTTTACGACTCGCCAACGAACCTTCAACAAGCTCTTGCTTTACTTCTAAACCAATAAGTAAAAAGAATATCGCCATGAGACCATCGTTGATCCAATGACTGAATGATTTATTTATATCAATATCAGCAACGCGAACTTGAATTTCGGTATGTAAAAATCCCAGATACACATCGGAAAAGGGAGAATTAGCAATAATCATCGCCAATATAGCCGCAATGATAAGTAATACACCGCCTGAGGATTCAGTACGAAGAAATTGCGTTAAGGATTTATACAAATGAGTCTCCTTGCTTATTATCGGGAATTTATATCCAATGAATAATCAACCACATAGATCTAGTATAGAAAGTTCACAAAGATTTAACCTTTAAATTTATTAATTTCGCTATATTGGTAGACATTAATCTTTATATTTAACTTATTTAGGTAATTATTAATGCCCTTAAAATTCCAACTACAGCAATCATTACCCGAATTAATGCAACTGGAGACATTGATCGAATTAGGCGGTAAACACTTACACAGTCAAATTTTGACGCATGTGTCTTATAAAAAATCCAGCTACCCCTTGTATTCAATCAGTATGGGCTCACAAGAACCTAATGTACCTGTCATTGCCTTTATTGGTGGTATCCATGGTGTAGAGCGTATTGGCACACAAGTTATCTTAGCGTTGTTTGAGAGCCTCATTAGGCGATTAAAATGGGATCAATCACTGCATCAAGAACTCAGTCATGTAAAACTGCTATTTCTGCCACTCATGAACCCTATCGGTATGCTAAACAATAGTCGCGCCAATGGTAATGGTGTGGATTTAATGCGTAACGCGCCAGTCGATGCTGTTGGTAACGTGCCCTGGCTCGTGGGAGGGCAACGCATTAGTAATATACTGCCTTGGTATCGCGGTAAAAAAGGCAAGGCAATGCAACCTGAATCCCGGGTATTGGTAGAGCATATTCGCCAACAATTATTAACGGCCCCTTTTAGTATTGCGCTAGATTGTCATTCTGGTTTTGGTTTTGATAATCAGATATGGTTTCCTTATGCTAAATCAAAACAGCCTATTCCCCATCTAGCCGAAATATTTAAGCTGCGTAAAATGCTTATCGAAACCTATCCACACCAAGACTATATATTCGAACCACAAGCGCGTAATTATATGACCCATGGTGATTTATGGGATTACTTATATGACCAATCACTGGAACTCAATACCACTTTTCTCCCGCTAACACTAGAAATGGGCTCCTGGATCTGGATCAAAAAAAACCCACTGCAAGTGTTCAAATCTAGTGGTATTTTCCATCCAATCCAGCCTCACCGTATTAAACGCGTATTACGACAGCATCATGTCCTAATGGAATTTTTGATCAAAGTAACTGGGTCTTATACACACTGGTTACCGCAACTAAACAAGGAACGTAGCCATGCCGATGCAACATCACTCTGGTATACAGAATAGGACTTCATCAAGACAACATAGCAGCGCACCAACTTGGCTATTAGTACGAGGCCTATGTCGACAGCAGCTACACTGGGAAGACTTTCCGATCAAATTAGCGCAGCAACTTAACAGTCAAGTGTTATGTTGTGACATACCAGGCACAGGTACTGAATGGCAGCGAGTAACACCCGCATCCATCACCGACATCACCCTGCAACTTAGACAACAATTTAGGCAGCAAAACCCGGATGTATCCTACCCTATCCGGTTGTTAGGTATTTCGATGGGCGGTATGATTTGCACTGAATGGGCAAATCGCTTTCCTAACGAAATTGAACATATGGTTTTTATTAATACCAGTTTTAAACAATTCAGTCCTATTTATCAGCGTTTAAAATTCAGCAAACTCACCACCCTGATCCGAATACTATCCAGTTCTCCTTTACAGCAAGAACAACTTATTTTAAATATGACCAGCCATACCCAACACAATAATCACACATTGTCTCAACGTTGGGCTAATTATGCAGAGCTGCAACCCGTCAGCCGCCAAAACGCCTTGCGCCAACTGTATGCAGCCAGCCGTTTTAGCCCCCCTCCACAGCCTCCCATTGACAATGTTTTATTACTCGCGAGCCAGCATGATCAGTTAGTTGATGTTCATTGTAGTAGTGCCATCGCCGCACAATGGCATTGTCCAATCTACTATCACCCCACAGCAGGTCACGACTTACCCTTAGATGACAGTAAGTGGATCTGCGATAAAATATTGCGCTGGATCACACATCCAATTCTGAGCAGTCACTCAACTGCCATATAAAACCACTAAAAATGTCACAGCAAGCTTCTATGATAACAACAAACAATAATCTAAAGGATGAAGATTATGCTCAACATAGAAGCGGAAATAAACCAACGTTATCCGGATTTTTTTCATAAAAAAAGTACCCGTCTCATTGCCAAACCTATGCTGGCAACACTTAGACTGCTCTTTCATGAACGTGAATTACGCCAATTTGGTGAAACCTATGCACACCTCACAGGTATCGAATTTATCGAGCAAGTATTTGATCACTTCAGCTTTAGCTACTCAGTTCGCCCTAACGAAATAGAACGAATTCCGGCGACAGGTAAAGCAGTAATCATAGCCAACCACCCAATCGGCACACTAGATGGCATGGCACTACTCAAAATGGTCAGTAAAGTCCGTCCAGACGTCAAGGTCGTTGCCAATGATATGCTCATGATCATCAAGCCAGTAAGAGATTATTTATTACCAGTTGATAACATGAATGGGGGGACCGCTAGCGACCGTTTACAAGCGATAAAAACGCATCTCAAGGATGAAGGTGTGATAATTATGTTCCCGGCGGGCGAAGTCTCACGCATTAGCCCACAGGGTGTGAAAGACGGTAAATGGCGTAATGGTTTTTTGCGTATTGCGGGCAGTGTCCAAGCGCCTATCATCCCTATTTATATCAATGCTAAAAATTCATTATTTTTTTATAGCTTGTCCATGTTATCAAAACCTATTTCGACCTTGTGGTTGATTCGTGAAATGTTTAAACATGCTCATAACTGCGTCTCAATCCGTATTGGCGAGCAGATTAATTATCAAACTTACCAGTCGCTAGATTTGCCCATTAATACCAAAACAGCATTGTTTCGTAAACATTTATACCGCTTAACCAAAGACAAACCTTCAATTTTCAATACGCAATCAGCCATTGCTCATCCAGAAAATAAAGCATTATTACGCAGTGAAATACACGCCTGCCAGCAGATCAGTGAAAGCCGCGATGGGAAACAAATATACTGCTACCGCCATCAAGCAAACTCCACCATAATGCGCGAAATTGGCAGATTAAGAGAAGAGTCATTTCGATTAGTGGGAGAAGGCACTGGCGAGCGTCGTGATGTGGATATCTACGATAATTCTTATGTCCACATTCTATTGTGGGATGATAAGGAACTGGAGTTAATCGGCGCCTATCGCTTATTAGAAACAAATAAGATTGAGAGCATCAACGTAAAGCAGCAACTCTATAGTGCTACATTATTTGATTACCATGCAGCAATGACACCTTATTTGGCAACCGGAATTGAGCTGGGCCGTAGCTTTATTCAACCCAAATACTGGGGAACCCGCAGCCTTGAATACCTATGGCAAGGGATCATGGAATACATCATTCAACACAGCGGTTGTCGCTACTTGTTTGGTACTGTGAGTATCAGTAACAGTTACTCACAGCCCGCGAAAGAACTTCTGGTCTATTATTATCAACATTTCTACGGTAACAATACCAATGTCGCGAGTGCCACTATGCCATTCCGATTGTCGGAAGAAGCAAATACACGTTTAACGGATTTATTTGCTGATGTCGATGCCGAAGAAGGTATGACCATCCTAAAGGCCCAGCTCAACCACATGGGGTTTAGTGTACCGACACTCTTTAAGCAATATATCAAATTGTGTAAACCTGGTGGTGTACAGATCTTTGATTTCAATATTGATCCCAGTTTTAATCATTGTATTGATGGTTTGATCGTATTAGACCTCGCTCAATTCACTGATAAAAACAAAAAACGTTTTAATGCACAAGCGCTGCAACTCGAACACCGCTAATACCGCTTATCTACAACATCTTCGTTATCGCTGATATTAAGTCAGCGATAATTGCTTGTCTTTGATAAATCCGATTTGTAACCCCTGCTAATCTATGTAAAGATCCCGTCCACGCAAATTAATGCACAATAATTAATGTATAACAATAAGAATAGGGTAGTAGTCGATGAAACAGTATCTTGATTTATGTACACGAATCGTGGAACAGGGTGTGTGGGTTGAAAATGAACGTACCGGAAAACGCTGTTTAACTGTAATCAATGCTGATCTCACTTATGACGTGGCGAATAATGTATTTCCATTAGTCACCACGCGAAAAAGCTTTTGGAAATCAGCCATTGCCGAGATAATTGGTTACATCCGTGGTTATGATAATGCCGCAGACTTTCGTGCATTAGGTACCAAAACCTGGGATGCAAATGCCAATGAAAATCCAGTTTGGTTGGCAAGCCCACACCGTAAAGGTGAAGACGACATGGGCTATGTGTACGGTGCGTGTGCACGTAACTGGGTAAAACCACAAGGCGGTACAGTCGACTTACTACGCCAAATCATCGATGACCTATCAAACGGCATTGATAACCGCGGCGAGATTTTAACCTTCTTTAATCCGGGTGCATTTGAACTGGGTTGTTTACGTCCTTGCATGTACAGCCACCATTTCTCACTGCTCGGTGATACGTTATACCTAAACAGTACTCAACGTTCGTGTGACGTGCCCCTAGGCCTAAACTTTAATATGGTACAAGTACATGTATTATTAGCGTTAGTGGCACAAATCACTGGTCATAAAGCCGGTCAGGCATACCATAAGATTGTTAACGCGCATATTTATGAAGATCAGTTAGAACTGATGCGTGACGTACAATTAAAACGCGAGCCGTTACCACTGCCAAAATTACACATTAATCCAAAAATTAAAACACTAGAAGATCTAGAGACATGGGTGACGTTGGACGATTTCGAGGTGACTGATTATCAGCATCATGATGTGATCAAATATCCATTTTCAGTGTAAACACTGATAGATAGTTAAAATAAAAAGGTGTTAACTAAATTTAGTTAACACCTTTTTCATTCTTTATCTGTGTAAACCAATTATTTGCTTTGTTTACCTGTAAACAAGGTTGGCTTTTTGTAAGCAATAAACATAATAAGCGCACCAAGGAAGATCATCGGTGTCGATAGAATCTGTCCCATACTAATCAAATCAAAATACAACCCTAGTTGTGAGTCTGGTTGACGGAAGTACTCGGCAACAAAGCGGAAAATACCGTAACCGAATAAGAACAGACCAGAGATAGCACCAACTGGACGTGGTTTACGTGCAAACACTTGCAAGATAATAAGCAGTAATACACCTTCCATTGCGAACTGATATAACTGACTCGGATGACGCGGTAAATCACCACCAGTTGGGAAGATCATAGCCCAAGGCACATCTGTCACTCGTCCCCATAACTCGCCATTGATAAAGTTACCAATACGTCCAGCCGCTAAGCCAAACGGTACCATAGGGGCAATAAAATCGGCAATAACAAAGAATGAACGCTGGGTCTTACGACCAAAATAAGCAAACGCTAACAATACACCAATCAGGCCGCCATGGAATGACATGCCACCATCCGTAATACGGAATAAATACATTGGATCATCAAGGAATAAACCAAAGTTATAAAACAGCACGTAACCAATACGACCACCAAGAATCACCCCAAGGAAACCGTAAAATAATAAGTCACCCACTTCTTCTTTATCCCAACTACTACCTGGTTTAGCTGCTTGTCGATTACCCATCCAATTAGCAAATAAAAAGCCAAGTAAATACATTAACCCGTACCAGTAAACATTAATCGGGCCAAGACTGATCGCAATAGGATCAATTTCTGGATATTGTAGATATGTCTGCGACATTATTGAGTTCCTGAGTAAAAGAAAGTGATCACCTATGCTAAGGCAATGAAGTTACAAAATAACGTAAGTCATGCATTTATATATTAATACATTCGTTATTATTTATAAAAGACACCTTACACCAAATTTTTGCCACAACATAGAATTAGCCGCAACAGAATCGGTAAAGTAAGATAAATTAAACCAAAGCATGAGAGAGAGAAATTAGGAGTACTGGAATGGAGAAAAGTTCAGTGAATAAGTAATGCCTTTGCATTGAATCGTATCACAATTCAATACGCAGGCATTATTTAACATTAACGTCGTTTACGTTTAATGTCTTTGCGTAAAAAAGGTAATGCCACAGGTGCAAACTCTTTCATAACACGACGATAAACGTCTTTTTTAAACGATACAACCTGACGTACAGGATACCAATAACTGACCCAACGCCAATCATCAAATTCAGGGTGTCCTGTGCATTTGAAGTCGATTTGACTGTCATCCGCTTCCAGACGCAGTAAAAACCATTTTTGCTTTTGCCCAATGCAGACTGGTTTGCTATCCCATCTGACTAATCGCTTTGGTAATTTATATTTCAACCATGTTTTAGAAGTGGCTAGAATCGAAACATGTTTCGCTTTGAGTCCAACTTCTTCATATAGTTCTCGATACATTGCTTGCTCTGCAGACTCTCCATTATCTACACCACCTTGCGGAAATTGCCAAGAATGTTGCCCACAACGTTTAGCCCATAAAACTTGACCTTCACGATTACAAATTAGGATGCCTACATTAAGACGATAGCCATCGCTATCAATCACATTAGCACCTTAAGGGTAGAACTTAGTTAACTTGATTGTTTCATATAAATCAATGAGCAGCAAATTTACACCTGCAGTTTTACCAAAGATCTATTTACAAAGACAAAATACCGCCTATTTCACTCTAATTTAGAACTTCTAAGCGGCTTTGTTAAAACAACTCCCCTTTCTTTACATGGAACCATGTATGATAAATAGCTTAAAAGAAACATGAGATGAAAAGTAAAATTCTACTTTTAATTCCAATGTATTGGCATTTACCTTACGCTCAGTTGACTAATAAAACACCAGTATGCCAATAATATCCCTCCTCATCCACAATATGCATAGTTATACACATTACATGTGTGGAAAAGTAATAAAAACCGAGATAAGTAGTCTTATTAATCGCTACTTTCGATATTTATTAACAAATGCAGGGGGCAAAATAGCAAGTTATCCACCTTTTCTGTGGATAACCTTGTGAGGTGTTTACATTATTACCATTTAACATAATAAAAAAAGGGTGAAATTATCCACACTCATCATAACGATAATAAAAAACCCTTTAAAACAACAACTTAAAACAAACCGTTCACTTGAAACATCTACGTAACATAAAAACAAGATCCTTATCTCACTTTGTATGAAAAACGACCGTTAACAGCTAGATTTAAAAGTGTTATTCTGCTAGTAGAAACCTTGAGATATAAGAATAACTTGATATGCCTGCACTAATTAACGAACCCCGTGATATCAATGAGCTTATGGATCGCGCACAAGCCATTGCCGGATTCAACTTGCAACAAATAGCCACATTACACCAACTCAGTGTGCCCCGTGATCTGCGTAAAGAAAAAGGCTGGATTGGACAACTCTTAGAACTGCACCTTGGGGCAACCGCGGGCAGTAAACCAATTCAAGATTTCCCTGAATTAGGGGTAGAATTGAAAACTATTCCAATTAACACACAAGGTAAACCACTTGAAACAACCTTCGTCTGCGTAGCCCCTTTAACCGGTAATCACGGCGTTACTTGGTCAACCTGTAATGTGGCTAATAAGCTAAAACAAGTGCTATGGATACCAGTACTCGGTGAACGCGATATTCCGATCGCAGAACGTATCGTAGGCTCACCTCTACTATGGCAGCCCGATGCACTTGAAAATATGCAATTACAAGAAGATTGGGAAGAGCTGATGGATATGATCGCACTTGGACAGGTAGAACAGATCACTGCACGTCACGGTAAATATTTACAGCTTCGCCCTAAGGCAGCAAATAATAAGGTCCGTACAAAGGCGTATGGCAGCGAGGGAGAGATCATTCAGGTACGACCGCGTGGCTTCTATCTTAAAAAGGCCTTTACGCATCAGCTACTCAAAAAACACTTTAATATCTAATCTATCAAAATGTGATGATGATAAATCGCAGGCAAAAAAAAGGCCCGTCAGAAGACGGACCTTAAACTGCATGAAAAATGGATTATTTGCTTTTACGCTTACCCAATTTTTCTTTAATACGTGCAGCTTTACCAGTAAGACCACGTAGGTAGTATAGCTTAGCTTGACGAACATCGCCGTGACGCTTAACAGTGATGCTTGCTACCACTGGAGAATGTGTTTGGAATACACGTTCCACACCTTCACCGTTTGAAGTGATTTTACGAACTGTGAATGCAGAGTGCAGACCACGGTTACGTTTAGCGATAACTACGCCTTCAAAAGCCTGTAGACGTGATTTATCACCTTCAACAACTTTTACTTGTACTACAACAGTAGCACCAGGGCCAAAAGTTGGTAGATCTGTTTTCATTTGCTCTTGTTCGAGCTGTGCAATAATGTTGCTCATTTTCTATACCCTAGAATAAACTGAAAAACTCTACTTTAACTCGCGACTTTCGCGAACGATCTCAACAAGAAGTTTTTCTTGCAGATCAGTCAGAGCTAGGTTACTTAATAAATCAGGTCGTCGTTCTAACGTTCGAGCTAAAGACTGTTTCTGTCTATATTGGCTAATTTTACTATGATTGCCACTAAGGAGAACCTTAGGAACAGCCATACCATCTAACACTTCCGGACGCGTATAATGCGGACAATCTAAAAGACCATCTGCAAACGAATCTTGCTCTGCGGATGCCTGAGTGCCTAAAACACCAGGAATCATGCGTGAGACAGCATCAATAATCGTCATTGCGGCAAGTTCTCCACCAGTTAACACAAAGTCACCGATAGACCACTCTTCATCAACTTCCGATTGGATGATACGCTCATCAATACCTTCATAACGGCCACAAATAAAAATCATCTTCTCATTTGTTGCCAAGTCCAGTACGCCAGCTTGATCCAATTTACGTCCTTGCGGTGAAAGATAAATAACTTTCGCCTCACCACCTGCTGCCTGTTTTGCTGCATGGATAGCATCTCGTAATGGTTGAACCATCATCAACATGCCTGGGCCACCACCATAAGGGCGATCATCGACCGTCTTATGTTTATCGTGGGCAAAATCCCTAGGGTTCCATGTTTGGAACTTAAGCAGATCGCGTTTTATTGCTCGACCGATAACTCCTTGCTCAGTGATGGCATCAAACATCTCTGGAAAAAGGCTTATAACCCCTAACCACATACTAGCCTCCGCTGACAACGAGTCTTAAAAACTCGGATCCCAATTAACAATAATTTTTTGAGCTGTAATATCAACATTGATAATTACCTGCCCTTCAAGATACGGGATTAACCGTTCTTTTTTTCCGAAGGCATCTGTTGCATTCGCTTTAATTACTAATACGTCGTTAGAACCGGTTTCCATCATATCAGTGACTTTACCTAACGTGTAACCCTTGTCTGTCTCAACAGAGCAGCCAATAATGTCACGCCAGTAATATTCATCTTCTAAATCTGGAAGTTGATCCGCATGAATAGCGATTTCAGCACCCGTAAGGGACTGCGCTTCTTCACGAACATCAATGCCGACTAACTTAGCAATTAAACCTTTGCCATGGCGTTTGCAATCTTCAATCGCCACTTCAACCCATTCGCCTTTTTGCTCAATGAGCCAAGGTGAATAGTTAAAGATTCCTTCAGGAATATCGGTAAAGGAGTTGATTTTCATCCAGCCTTTAATGCCGTAAACAGCACCAAGACGACCAACTACCATAGGTTTGTCAGTTGAACTCACAAGATCTCCTTACCTTAAGATAATTAAGCAGCTTTAGCAGCGTCTTTGATTAACTTAGCAACTGTGTTTGAAACTGTAGCGCCTTTAGCAACCCAAGCTTCAATTTTCACGTTGTCAAGACGAACACGTTCTTCTTGACCAGCAGCCATTGGGTTAAAGAAACCTAGCTTCTCGATGAATTTACCATCACGAGCATTACGGCTGTCTGTAACAACAACTGTGTAGAAAGGTGATTTCTTAGAACCACCACGAGATAAACGAATAGTTACCATATCGTCCTCTTTATAAATTAAATGTGTATTCCGACCTTGCACTGACAAGGTCCCATAGTTCAAATAGTACTCACGAATGAGACGATTCGAAGTCGCGCAATTTTACTCTTATTTTAACTAAATGCAACCTTATTGTGTGCCATGATCACTTTAGTTAGCGCTATTTATACTATAAACAATCATTATGTTGCAATTACACCAATCAAAGCAGGTTAGCAAGAATCTGCGGAAATAAAAAAGCCCTGCTATTAATGAGCAAGGCCTCGAATAAAAATACATATATAAGGAAGGGATTAAACCACGGTGTTGTTAACCAAACGGTCCTTTACCACCGCCCATACCGCCCATGCCGCCGCCCATTCCTGGTGGCATCATACCTTTCATTTTACCCATCATTTTTTTCATGCCGCCTTTACCCGACATTTTTTTCATCATCTTTTGCATTTGCGTAAACTGTTTAAGCAGCTTATTCACATCTTGGATCTGTGTACCAGAGCCCACCGCGATACGACGCTTACGTGAACCTTTAATAATCTCTGGACGTTTGCGCTCTGCGGGAGTCATAGAGTTAATAATAGCTTCCATACGATTAGTTAACTTATCATCCATTTGGTCTTTGACAGCATCTGGAACCTGGTTCATACCCGGTAACTTATCCATCATGCCCATCATGCCACCCATGCTTTTCATTTGCACAAGCTGATCACGGAAATCTTCTAAGTCAAAGCCTTTACCTTTTTGAACTTTTTTCGCCAGTTTTTCCGCTTTGTCTTTATCTACTTTACGCTCAACTTCTTCGATAAGTGATAGCACATCACCCATGCCCAAAATACGAGACGCAATACGTTCTGGATGGAAAGGTTCTAATGCATCAATTTTTTCGCCCATACCGATAAACTTAATAGGTTTACCCGTAATATGACGAATAGATAATGCAGCACCACCACGCGCATCACCATCTGCTTTTGTTAAGATAATACCCGTTAATGGTAAAGTCTCATTAAATGCCGCAGCTGTGTTTGCCGCATCTTGACCTGTCATCGCATCCACAACAAACAGTGTTTCAACGGGGTTAATCGCAGCGTGTAAGTCTTGGATCTCTTTCATCATGTCAGAATCGACATGTAAACGACCCGCAGTATCGACAATCACAACATCAATAAATGACTTACGTGCGTATTCGATTGCTGCATTCGCAATATCAACCGGTTTTTGGTCGATATTACTTGGGAAGAATTCAACATCAACTTCTGCTGCTAATGTTTCTAGTTGTTTGATTGCCGCTGGACGATAAACGTCAGCACTTACAACCAATACTGACTTTTTCTCACGTTCTTTTAAGAAGCGTGATAATTTGGCTACAGACGTGGTTTTACCCGCACCTTGTAAACCTGCCATCATTAGTACTGCTGGCGGTTGCGCAGCAAGATTTAATATTTCGTTGGCGTCACCCATAGCCGACTCAAGCTCTGCTTGAACAATTTTAATGAAGGCTTGGCCTGGATTCAGACTCTTAGATACATCTTGCCCTAAGGCATTTTCTTTCACATTTTTAATAAATGCGCGTACGACAGGTAAAGCAACATCCGCTTCGAGTAACGCCATGCGTACTTCACGTAGTGTGTCTTTGACGTTATCTTCAGTCAAACGACCACGGCCGCTGACGTTTTTCAGCGTGGCCGATAAGCGATCGGTTAAATTCTCAAACATGACGTTATCCGTTTTAAATTAGATTAAATTCAATTATTGCTAATGATTATAACCCTATTTGAGGGCAAAAATCACACTCTCAAGGTGTGGCTAGGTATTGTTTTATAAAAAAATAATATTTTCCTTTCCAAATAATGCATTTGAATATAGCTCTATAGGTACAGCAAGCGTATACTGGACTGCATAATTACATATAAATCAACATTAAAGTGAGCCCTATGGAACTGTTTGCTCTTGGCGCTATTATTTTCTATATAGCTGCAATTTATCATTGCATTAAAGCCTTAACTATAGAACAGCAGGTAAGTATACGTACTATTTTTACCTTAGGCGCAGGTGCGACACTTTGCCATCTATTCTGGATGGGCTTTGATATTGTGACGACCGCAGGGATTAACCTGAGCATTGTCAATGTAGCAGCACTCATCAGTTTGCTAATCTCGATTATCATGACACTGTCGATCAATAAATTTAAAATATTACCTTTATTACCTATCGTGTATGGTTTTTCGACCATTGTCATTGCTATAAGCTATTTGTTACCAACGATTTACATATCCAACTTAAGTAATAATACGCCACTTGTTGTCCATATTATCGTGATCCTATTTGCATATGCCGCTTTCATTGTTGCAAGCTTACTCGCCCTGCAAATGGCTTACTTAGATTATCAGCTCAAGCACAAACGTCCAATCGCAATGCACCCAGCACTGCCATCGTTAATGACCATAGAAAAACAACTCATCAGGTTATTAACTATTGGCCTAATTCTGCTATCAATTGCAATAGTGACAAGTTTTGTCTTTTTTGAAGATGCATTTACCCACACTCAAGCACATAAAACCATACTATCTATTTTAGCTTGGTTTTTTTATGCAGTCTTACTCTGGGGTCACTTTAAACAAGGCTGGCGTAGTAATAAGATTGCTTTTGGTACATTATTTGGTTCTGTACTGCTGTCACTGGCCTATTTCGGATCTCGCTTTGTAAAAGAGGTTCTCCTCCATTAATACTTAGCGACACAGATAACAGACATCTATTAATTATTATACACTCGCGTAATCAAAGGATAACACTTGGACGACATATCAACGGGGACCTTGTTTGGTCTCCTGACTATTTTAATTCTTATATCAGCTTATTTCTCTAGCTCAGAAACTGGCATGATGTCCCTCAATCGTTACAGGCTTAAGCACCTGGTTAAAAGTAACCATACGGGTGCGAAACGTGTAGAAAAACTCCTCGACAGACCAGATCGCTTAATTGGTCTTATTCTTATTGGTAACAACCTAGTTAACATCTTAGCTTCTTCCATCGCAACGATTATTGGTATGCGTTTATTTGCAGAAAATGAAGCGCTTGGTTTAGCCGTATCAACAGGCCTCTTAACGATCGTTATCCTTATTTTTGCTGAAGTGACGCCTAAAACATTAGCGGCACTGCACCCAGAAAAAGTCGCATTTCCAAGCTCATTATTATTACGCCCGATGCTAACCTTATTTTATCCATTGGTATGGCTGGTAAACATCATCTCTAATGGCCTGTTGAGCCTATTGCGCGTTAATGTCAATCATAATGACAATGGAGCCCTGAGCTCAGAAGAGTTACGTACCGTTGTGCATGAAGCGGGGGCAATGATCCCTCAACGTCACCAAGATATGCTGATCAGTATTCTTGACCTAGAAAAAGTAACAGTAGATGACATAATGGTGCCACGTAACGAGATCATCGCCATTGATATTAACGATGATTGGGAAACCCTGTTACGCCAATTACGTAATATTTCACATACAAGGGTATTGCTATACCGTGACACTATCGATGATGCAGTCGGTTTTGTGCATACCCGGGATGCATTACGTCTATTACTGAAAGAACAGTTTGATAAAACAACGCTACTCAGAGCTGTAAAAGAGCTGTACTTCATTCCTGAAGCAACACCGCTTAACGTACAGTTATTAAAATTCCAACGTAAAAAAGAACGTATCGGCTTAATTGTTGATGAATACGGTGACATCCAAGGCTTGGTGACACTCGAAGATATCTTAGAAGAAATTGTAGGTGACTTTACCACGACCATGGCACCTTCAGCGAGTGAAGAAATTGAGGCGCAACCTGACGGCAGTTATATTATTGATGGTACGGCAAACGTGCGTGATATTAATAAAGAGATGAACTGGCACTTTCCAACCAATGGTCCGAAAACATTGAATGGTTTGATTTTGGAGTATTTGGAAGAAATCCCAGAATCGAATATCAGCTTAAAAATTGCAGGTCACCCATTGGAAGTACTAGAGATCGAAAACAATGTGATTCAACGTGTGCGCGTTCAACCTGCTGATAAAAAGAAGCCTAAAATCACCTTTTAGTCTGCTTATATTTTATAATGACATAAATCACAGATAATAAAAAAGCACCTAAGTTAGGTGCTTTTTTCATTACGTTTTAAATTAATAAAAGATAATGCTTATTTGTTTGCGTTTTTAACCGCATCTTTCAGTGCTTTACCAGCAACGAATGCAGGAATTGTAGCTGCAGAAATTTGAATTTCTTCACCCGTTTGTGGGTTACGGCCAATACGTGCTGAACGTTCGCTTACTTTAAAAGTACCGAAACCAATTAGCTGTACAGCTTCTTTTTCTTTAAGGCTATCAGTGATCGCATTTAGGATCTCTTCTAGTGCTGCTTTAGCTTGTACTTTAGTTAAATCTGCTTTCGCTGCAACTGCATCGATTAATTGAGTTTTATTCATAAGAATGTCCTTTCCACTATTCAATAACATTAAACTGTTAAACACTGTATTCAAAAAAACCGTTGACCGCAAAGGATTTATCACCTTAATTAAGTCAATTGCTGAGAGAATAATCAACAAATGGGGTAGCGCTCACACTAATCTCATTCTATGTACAAAAAAACACCATAAAAAAGATGGGAAAATACCTTTTAAGCCAGCCCTAGACTGCCGTCTCACCAGTGATGACGCCTATTAAATGAAATTTCAAACAATTAATCTAAGGTAATACCAATATTAGAAATACCATCATTTTTAGCAAACTGACGTAACGTCTTCATGCTCTCTGGTGATTTCTGTACCGTAAGTAAATCCAACACCGCTTGCTGAAATTCAAGCTCTTCTTGCATTAACTCGTCAGCGAAAATCACCTCGTCCTCAAGCTCTTCACCAGCCAACGCTTCTAAATAACTTGCAACAGTTCCAATTGATACTCGCGACGCATTAATCGCTTCATTCACATCCGGATCCGGGCCTACTAAACTATTAAAAGCACTGTTTAAAGTCACGCATGCATCCAGTGCAGGGTAAACACCATAAACATCAAATTTGTCTACATTTGGAATAATCGGTTCGAAGCGATCAAATTGAATAGTAAAATTAATTTTGCTGTTCTTAACCGTTAATGACTCCCAAAACAGATCTAATGATAAACGGAACTGCTTTGCATCACCGGTTTCACAAGCTTCAGAAAATAATTTGTAATTCGGAAAGCAGCGCTCAGCAAGTGACGCAATAAAACTCACTTTCTGCCAAGGTAATAATTTTGTTAATTGCTGTTCATAGTTTTCTTCAAGCACAAAAATAGCCTCTTATTTATTGTTTTTATTCTTTCTATAATAGCTAAATATAACCAAACTTGATGGTGATATTTAGCTAAAGACCTACATCTTTCTACCGTTTCCAGTCATGAAAACAATGGTGCTATCGATTAGCCGAGCAAAGCATGAGAAAACAACCTAATGCTTTGCTACTTCATTTACCGCTTTAGCAAACCGCGCGATAAGTTTTTTATATTGCTTTACTGATTATCTCAGTATAAGTGCAGCTATTTATACGCGCTATATTAGTGAGATACAAGGCTGAGAAAACCAATCTAACTAAATCGTCGTTAATTACATTGAAAAGATCAGGATCACAAATTCATTCTTGTAATCTAGTACTTAACATCAAACTTAAGTTCATCTCATCCAGTGCTAATATTGATCTATCGAACAACCGATATCATTAACCATACATCAAGCGATATAGCTCGTTGATTAAAGGATTAATCAACATATTTTCGCATTAATTATTTACCTAATAAACGCTTATCTAACAAACATGGCACCGTATAAAAATCAGGGATTGATATGAAACGTATATTTATTATTTCAGCACTAACGTGCGCTATCGCACCAACCACTTTTGCTTCTCAGCTGTATTTTGATGCCCGTAATGATGCAATGGGGGGAGCTGGTGTCGCGTCTTCGGACTTTGTTACTGCAGCTTTTGTAAACCCTGCATTATTAGGTCAAGGCAAAGATAATTATATTGGTCTCATTCTGCCAGCAATTCCATACAGTGATAATGGTAATACCCGCTATGCCCCCACCTCTTTTGGTGTTCAAACCGAAACATCGGATGCGTTTTTAGGTGCCTTAGAGAATGTTAAAACTGCGCAAGACGCTTATGACAATAACAAAAATACAATAACGGCTGCAGCTTATGCCTATGCGCTTGGCAATTTTGATGGTCAACGCATGGGCGCTAATGTCGGTACCAGTTTCGCGATTGTATTACCCAGCAGTGCATTATCAGTGGCCTTTTTTGGCAACGCTTATATGACCAGTGTCGCGACAGCAAAAGTGAGTAAAAATGATATTGATTCAGCAAATAACCAAACCTTAGATGACCTTGATAGCAAAGTTAATCTGGCAGGAGTATCGGTTTCTGATCTTGGTTTGGCACTATCAATGAACTGGGATGCCAAAATCGCTAAAGTATCGATTGGTATATCACCAAAATATCAACGTATCGACACGTATAGTTATGATATTTCAATTAATGACGACGGCCTACGTGAGTTTGAAGATGGCTTTCTTGACGGGTTAGATAAACAAAGCCATTTCAATCTCGATGCCGGTATTGCCTTTGATTTTTACGATACCTTCCGCGTTGCAGTCAGTGGCCGTAACATGCTTAAGAAAAATCTTAAAGTAGAAACAACGGCATACAAAGGTATCAACCAAACAAATGAGAAAATGGTTTTCACGTTAGCACCACTCGTGACGGCAGGTTTTGCATTACACCATGATTACGCAACACTGACAGCAGAAATGGATTTAAATGATGCTATAGGGTTTGAAAGCAACAGTGAATCACGTTATGCCCGCGCAGGTATTGAAGCTAATCTATTTGATTTCTTACAATTACGCGCAGGTATTCGCCATGATCTAAATGATGTCCGTGAGGACCTATTCACCTTAGGTTTTGGTATATCTCCGATGGATCTAGTACATATTGACCTAGCCGCTACCGTTAGCAAAAATGGCGCTTATGGTATTTATCAAAACGGTGAATTTAACGATAGCGGACTTAATTCAGCCCGTTCAACAGGTGATGAAGCCGTCTATGGTATCGACGGTTTTATCTTACAAGTATCGGCTAAATTCTAAGTTTTTTATATTTATCATATAAATAATAATGTCATATTAAGCGCCAATATTTAGACACGTTACATTAATGTATATCAAAAGCACCTTCCATAAGGTGCTTTTGACATTATTAAACCGTAAAATAGCATATTCACGTTCTTAGATAGACAACAATGAATACTTATCAGCTACATCGCTACCTTGGCTATTTATTAATTCTGCCGGTAACACTATGGGCCTTCACTGGTGCGTTTTTTTTAATTAAGCCTGGTTATAAAGATGCCTACGAACAATTGCAAATAACTCGCAATCCGCTGTCCTCTATTTTACAGCTTTCTCCTGAACCAGAGTGGCAAGCAGTAGCAATAAACCAAACAATCTTAGGTAGTCATTACCGTGTTCAAATAGAGAATAAGTGGCAGCATATTAACCCGCTCAATAACCAAATACTGCCAGAACCAAGTGCACAAAGTATAATTAGTTTATTACAAGATGCTGTAAAGCATAATCCACAACGCTATGGTTTAGTTTTAAACTACAAAGATGGTATCGCATTTACTGATTCCGGCGTAAAGCTCATATTTGATTGGTCGCACTTAAGCCTACGCCAACAAGGTCTGGACAGTCGTATTTTTAACACTATGTATGATATTCACTATCTACGCTGGACAGGGAATAAAACGTTTAATCAGTGGTTTGGGTACGTCGGCTTAGGATTATTGGTACTGATGGCGCTAACTGGTATTGTCATGATCAAAAAATCATCGACAACTATAAAATAACAAAGGCAGGTATGTTAGCCATACCTGCCTTTGTTTCAATTCATATTTGTGTCATTAACCTCAGAATTAAAATTCTGTTTCCGTTTCTTCAGTAGCAACTTCAGCCACATCTAGCTCTTTATTACCCAACAGGTTAGCACGGATCATACCGTCAATTTCAGCGGCAATATTCTGATTGTCAGCAAGATACTGCGATGCTTTCGCTTTACCTTGACCAATTTTGTCACCTTTATATGAGTACCAAGCACCGGCTTTTTCAATAAGTTTTTCTTTAACACCTAGATCGACTAACTCACCATTACGGTTAAAGCCTTTACCGTATAAAATTTGAAATTCAGCTTGTCTAAACGGTGCTGCAATTTTATTTTTCACAACTTTAACACGCGTTTCATTACCTGTGATCTCGTCGCCATCTTTAACCGAACCAATACGACGGATATCTAAACGTACTGACGCGTAGAATTTAAGAGCGTTACCACCAGTTGTAGTTTCTGGTGAACCAAACATCACACCAATCTTCATACGAATTTGGTTAATGAAGATACACATGGTGTTAGTCGTTTTTAAATTACCCGTTAATTTACGCATTGCTTGCGATAACATACGTGCTTGCAGACCCATGTGGCTATCGCCCATGTTACCTTCAATTTCCGCTTTCGGAGTTAGTGCAGCAACAGAATCGACTACGATAATGTCAACAGCGCCAGAGCGTGCTAGCATGTCACATATTTCTAATGCTTGCTCACCCGTATCAGGTTGAGAGACTAATAGTTCATTAATATCAACGCCAAGTTTACCCGCATAAATAGGGTCAAGTGCATGCTCTGCATCAATAAAGGCACAAATTTTACCTTCACGTTGTGCTGATGCGATAACTTCTAATGTTAGCGTCGTTTTACCACTTGATTCAGGACCGTAGATCTCTACGATACGCCCCATCGGTAAGCCACCAGCTCCCAACGCAATATCAAGAGAAAGTGAACCTGTAGAAACAGTTTCTACGTCCATGGTACGGTTATCACCTAGCTTCATGATAGAACCTTTACCAAATTGTTTTTCAATTTGTCCAAGTGCTGCTGCTAAGGCTTTTTCTTTATTCGCGTCCATTTTATTCCCCTGAGGCATAATCGAGTATTTAATTTATAGGCACAAGTATACTGTTCGTTCATACAGTATCAAGTAATAAACGAATATTTTTTTTAATTATTATTAGTGGCTCATACTTACGTACAAAAAATACAGTCGCCACCGTGCTTTAGCATTGTTATTATAGGTGCAACTATTATTTTTAAACCGAGCCGCTATGCAACCTAACTTTCTTGCACCTCAAGACTTAACCAATCACACCCCTATGATGCAGCAATTCTTTAAGTTAAAAGCTGAGCAACCAGAGATCTTACTCTTTTATCGTATGGGCGATTTTTATGAGTTATTTTATGATGATGCCAAAAAAGCGTCGCAATTATTAGGTATATCTCTGACCAAGCGTGGTAAGTCAAATGGTAACCCTATCCCAATGGCTGGTATCCCTTACCATTCATTGGAAGGTTATTTAGCAAAGCTAGTACGTAGTGGTGAATCGGTAGCGATCTGTGAACAAATTGGCGATCCAGCGACATCCAAAGGTCCTGTTGAGCGTAAAGTAGTACGCATTGTGACACCTGGTACTGTCAGTGACGAAGCCTTACTCACCGAAAAAAATGACAATTTATTAGCAGCATTATTCCATGATGGCATTACTTTTGGTTATGCGACGTTAGATATGGGCAGTGGCCGTTTCCTGATCAATCAATTTACGTCAGAAGAAACGCTACAGGCAGAACTGCAACGTACCGCCCCTGCAGAGCTGTTGTATTGCGAATCATTTGAATCAATGCAACATATCAACCAACTTAAAGGCTTACGTCGCCGTCCTGAATGGGAGTTTGATTTACAAACCGGTCGCAACGTTTTATGCCAACAGTTTGGCACCAAAGATCTGATCGGTTTTGGGGTTGAAAACTCACCCGTGGCATTATGTGCAGCGGGCTGTTTAATGCAATATGTGAAAGAAACCCAACGTACCGCACTACCACATATTCGCGCGATCAAACTTGAACAAACCGAACAAATGGTCGTCATGGATGCAGCAACTCGCCGTAACCTAGAACTGACACAAAACCTATCTGGTGGTTTTGATAATACACTTGCAGCAGTACTTGATCATACTTCAACGCCAATGGGTAGCCGTTTATTAAAACGTTGGTTACATCAACCGATTCGTGACAGTTTAGTATTACAACAACGCCAATCAAGCATCCAATCCTTACTTGATGTGGGTGCATTAAACGATATCCAGCCGGTACTACGTACAATTGGTGATATTGAACGTATTATTGCGCGTTTATCATTACGCTCTGCACGCCCGCGTGATCTTGTGCGTTTACGTAATGCCTTCCAGCAGTTACCCGAGTTACAAAAACTGTTAGCAGAGCACAATGCCGAACACTTAAACTCATTACAGCAGTTAGCTGGTGAGTTCAGTGAACTAGAACAGCTGCTAACTTTCGCCGTTATCGACAACCCACCAGTATTAATCCGTGACGGTGGTGTAATAGCACCCGGTTATAACCAAGAGTTAGATGAATGGCGCACGCTAAGCAAAGGTGCCACAGATTATCTAGAAGCTTTAGAAGAGCGAGAAAAACAGCAAACTGGTATCCCGACCTTAAAAGTCGGTTATAACCGAGTTCACGGTTACTTCATCGAAGTAAGTCGCCTGCAGTCAGATCAAGTGCCAGCAACATATATCAGACGTCAAACGCTGAAAAATACCGAACGTTACATCATCCCAGAGCTGAAAGAACACGAAGATAAAGTACTCAGTAGCCAAGGCAAGTCGCTGGCACTAGAGAAACAACTTTATGAGCAATTATTGGATAAATTGTTACCGTATATTCCCGCACTACAAGACAGCGCTGCGGCATTATCAGAACTTGATGTATTGTGTAACTTTGCTGAACGCGCAGAAACTTTACATTATTGTCGACCAACAATTAGTGTCAAACCAGGTATCGACATTACGAATGGGCGTCACCCAGTGGTAGAGCAAGTAATGACGGAACCTTTCATCGCTAACCCTGTGCAGCTCAACCCTGAACGCCGTATGCTGATCATCACCGGACCTAATATGGGTGGTAAATCGACCTACATGCGTCAAACAGCCTTGATTACCCTGATGGCTCACATTGGTAGTTTCGTGCCCGCAGAGCAAGTAACAACGTCATTAATAGACCGTATCTTTACGCGTATTGGTGCATCAGACGATCTCGCATCGGGTCGCTCGACGTTTATGGTTGAAATGACCGAGACAGCTAATATCTTGCACAATGCAACGGCGAATAGTTTGGTATTGATGGATGAAATTGGTCGTGGTACCAGTACCTACGATGGCTTATCATTAGCTTGGGCATGTGCCGAATACCTAACGAATAAGATCCAGGCTTATACCCTCTTTGCAACGCACTACTTTGAGCTAACTACGTTAACAGAACAACACCCGAGTTTAGTCAATGTGCATCTCGATGCCGTTGAACATGGTGACTCAATCGTATTTATGCACGCAGTGCAGGACGGTGCAGCAGATCGCAGCTATGGCTTGCAAGTTGCGGCATTAGCAGGCGTCCCAAAAACGGTTATTCATGCGGCTAAAATTAAGCTAAATGAATTAGAACTAAACTCACACCAACCTGTTGTAGCAGGTGAACGCCCAAAAGTTGTAGCGACGCCCGTTTCTCACCCAGTAATCGACGATCTCAGTGCGTTAAATATCGATAATATGACACCACGGGAAGCACTGGATGTGTTATACCGTTTAAAAGAACAACTTTAATTGCTATATTCAAATATTAAATAGTTCACGATAAATCAAAAAGCCCAGATTATCTAAATCATGCAAAATAGCGGTATGATTATTTGGGCTTTCAGCTACGTAAGTCACCACCCGCTCTAACGCCTGTCGCTGGGTAGAATACATCCCCGCAATCACCCGATATTTAATCAAATTCCTTGCTTGTGACACACCCATACTATCGATATGTGCGACAGCAATATATTCTGGCACAGCAGATAGTTGATAGGCTTGCAGTAACCATTGGCTTAAATGATATAGTTCATTATCGAGTGTTCTGAATTTACTTCCCGTCTCACCATTATTAAGCGCTGAGTGATACGCATCTGTATAACTAAAACCCTCACTCTTGGTTACAAGACGATGCATAGCATGACTCATTTTCCAGGATATATCTGCATACCCCTTCTCTTTTAAGCGTGCAGTAAGCTGGGGGGTATCTATTGCTTGCTCACCAAATGCAGTTTTAAACGACTCATAAAAAATCATTTCTTTATCTGATCTTAAGCCCGATAAACCGTGTATGTCTGTTGGCAATACAATCAATTTAGCATCACTCGCGATGGCAGGAAAATCACTATTAACAAATAATCGCTGTATTGAGCAAGATGTGACAAATAAAACAAAACTAACTGTCAAAAATAATTTAATGAAATAATGAATAGATAGCATAACCGTCCTTAAACAATCCTTGTTTATAGAGGGTTAACAAGATACTAGAAAGGAATAAATAGTATGACTGATTTTAATAAAATCAGACTAAAGGTTGATTAAAGTGTTAATAACTAAGACTAGGGAATAGCTTAATGATTAACAACTCAATAAGGTTATTTAGCAGTACTTTATAACCTAAACAAGGCTTCAACAGAGAGTCCTTGCTGTGCTAATAATTCCCGTAAACGTCGTAATGCTTCCACCTGAATTTGACGAACGCGTTCACGGGTTAAGCCAATTTCACGACCAACATCCTCGAGTGTCGAGGCATCATAGCCTAACAAGCCAAAACGCCTTGCGAGTACTTCACGTTGCTTCGGGTTTAGCTCTTCAAGCCAACGCACAATACTAAATTTAATATCGTCGTTCTGTGTGCAGCGCTCAGGACCATCGCCTTTATCATCCGAAATAATATCCAATAACGCTTTTTCTGAATCGCCGCCTATGGGCGTATCGACAGAGCTGATACGCTCATTTAAACGCAGCATTTTACTGACGTCTGCAACTGGTTTATCTAATTTGTCTGCTATGTCCTCAGCTGTCGGCTCATGATCTAACTCATGCGCGAGTTCACGTGCAGCACGAAGATAAACATTAAGTTCTTTAACGACATGGATCGGTAAGCGAATGGTGCGGGTTTGGTTCATGATGGCGCGTTCAATTGTTTGTCTAATCCACCATGTTGCATAAGTGGAAAAACGAAACCCCCGCTCTGGATCGAATTTTTCGACCGCGCGGATCAACCCGAGATTACCTTCCTCAATTAAATCAAGCAAGGCTAAACCACGGTTATTATAACGTCTAGCGATCTTAACAACTAAACGCAGATTACTCTCAATCATACGCTTTCGTGAGCTGGCATCACCGCGTAGCGCTCGACGAGCATAAAAAACTTCTTCTTCTGCGGTCAATAACGGTGAAAACCCGATTTCCCCAAGATAAAGCTGTGTTGCATCTAAGCTTTTCGCATCGTTAGGGATAAGGTGTTCATCGTTAAATATATCCATCCCTGGCTTTGCTTTTTTATCGTTTTCAGATACATCATGATCTTTAACGTCTAACTTATCTGCATCAGTTATCTTGCTCATTAGGTATAGGCCCCTGACTGAAGTAAATAGCCTATTAAGATTAGCCTAATAAACAACTTTCGGTCGGGCTTAACGTTTGGGCAAGTAACGCATCGGATTAACGGGTTTACCACGATAACGAATTTCGAAGTACAGCTCAGCACCCGAATTAGGTCCCGTGTTCCCCATACTTGCAATCTTCTGCCCAGCCTTAACCCATTGCTGTTCTTTAACTAATAACTTTTTATTATAGGCATAAGCACTTAGATAATCATCGTTGTGTTTAATGATAATAAGGTTGCCATAACCACGCAGACCATTACCAGAATAAACCACTCGACCGGATTCAGAAGCCAGTACGTTACGCCCTAATGAACCACCGATGTTAATCCCTTGTTGTCCCGACTTACTGCTGGAATAAGTGCTAATTAATTTACCCGACGTAGGCCATGCCCATGACAATTTATTATTACGAACAACCTGTTTTGGTTTTGGTTTTGGTTTTGGTTTTGATTTCGAGACTTTGGCAACAACTGGTTTTGCTTTCGAGACTTTGGCAACAACTGGTTTTGCTTTCACTGGTGCTTTAACTTTTACCGGAGGAGTTACTTTAGCCGTAACAGTTTTTATCGGCACCGGTTTAGCTAATGGCCTAGTGGGTGCTTTAATACTGGTTTTAGTCCTGCTTGTTTTAACCACTGTCACTAGTTTTGGCTTTCTATAAGATGAAGGCGGGATTTTTCCTTTCAGCTTAAGTAGTTGTCCAGGGTAAATTTGAAACGATTTAGGGATCTTATTTAATGCTGCGAGATACTTGAAATCTTGATTACTACGCCACGCAATTGCATATAATGTATCCCCTTTTTTAACCCGGTACGTGGATGTACTGATAGTTGATTTTAACTCTGTTTTATAGCCCTGAACACTCGTGACAGGCGCGGGACTACGATTAGCAGTAGAACAACCAGCTAACTGAACTAAAAAAAAGACAAGAGCAATACAAGGCCATAAATGGTATCGGCGTATATTACGTAAATGCCAGTTACTGATGGTCACCGCTTAATTCTCCCTAATCTCATTTAAATACTCAGTAACACAGCAAGAACCGCAACGCCACGGCCAATAACAAACAGTTAAAAGTACCGTACTCCACAAGCTTGGAAAAAATCACGCTAAATCGCCGATAATTAATGGCACAAATCTTACATTTTCAATATTTTGACTGGTATAAGTTTCACCATTACGCGTGATCACTTGTAATACCTGAGATTCGACACCTAATGGTAAAATTAGTTGCCCGCCATCAACTAATTGCGTCAGTAATGCTTGCGGAACGGAAGCGGGGGCAGCTGTCACAATAATTGCATCGAAAGGTCCTTTGCTCTGCCAACCTTGCCAACCATCACCATATTTCATCATCACATTATGCAGATCGAGATTCTTTAACCGACGCTTCGCTTGCCATTGCAACGCTTGGATCCGTTCCACCGAATAAATATGTGGAAATACCTGTGCTAAAATAGCCGTTTGATAACCAGAACCCGTACCTATTTCCAATACTTTGTTTGGCTTAGTTTGCAATAACAGTTCTGTCATTCGGGCGACGATATAAGGCTGAGAGATAGTTTGTCCAGCCCCAATTGGTAAGGCCTGGTTCCCCCATGCCTGTAACGCCAGCGCTTCTTCAACAAAATAGTTTCGAGGTGTATTTTGCATTGCAGCTAACACACTCGGTTCTCGAATTCCTTGTTCTTCAAGCAGCGCTTTTATACGCTGCCCTGCTACTCCTGTATTACCCAATTCAATCATACAGTTCCTGATGTTGGCGCTTGGTCAAAATGACGAATAACGACTTTTTCTTCAATCAATTCACGCACAACACTTGTCGCAAAACAGCCCGATGGCAGATAGAAACTCACTGTTAAGCTATCTTCAGTTAACTGGTAACTAAAGTTTTGAGGACGTAATATTAACGCTTTACGTTCCTGGCGAAGACCCGCTGCAATTAAGCCTTCAAGCAATTCTGGATATTGCGCGATGATGCTGCTTTCAAATGCTAGCGCTTCGTTCGTCGCACTGCAGTTACCTTTACCAACTAACGGAGCCGATAATTGTAGTGCGCCTTGGGCAACTCGTTCAATAATGTCGTCAGTTAAGGTTTCTTCCACAAAAAAAGAATTAGACCCCTGTAAAATGAAGCAATCGCCTGGCATCGCAGTTTGCCATTTACCTTGTTTAATACGTTCACTAACAACGTGATTAAATATCAAACTCCGTGCAGCTGAAATATAAAAACTACGCTTATTACGATCTTTTACTTTTTCACCCGCAAACATCGCTTGTGCACGCACAATGTTATTACCGTTTTGACCAAATCGCTGTTCACCGAAATAGTTTGGCACGCCTATGGTTTTAATTTTGTCTAAACGCTCGACTAATCCATCAATACTGCTTAGGTCCGTTAATTTTAATGTGAATTGATTACCTTTTAATGCACCAGTACGTAATTTTTTGTTATGACGAACAATTTTTAATATTTTAATTTGCGCTGTTTCAATAACAGAAAAATCGGGGGTTTCTTTCCCCGCCATGTGAATACCAAACCATTGCTCAGTAATAGCATGGCGATCTTTAAGCCCTGCATAACTCACATCCTTGCCTGAAACACCTGCAGCTTTGGCTAATGCACGGGCAACATATTGCGTATTTTCACCTATTTTACGGATGGAAATAAAGATGTGTTCACCTTCACCGGTTAATTCAAAACCAAGGTCTTCAATAACCACAAAATCGGCAGCTTCCTGCTTAATAAAACCAGTTACGTTAGGTTTGCCACATAAGTATTCAAATTCAGGAAGCATTGATGTCTCCGCATTAGGATTAGTTTGCATTAATTTATGTTCACTTATTATGTATTTTTCATTAACAGTACGACAGCTTCGCATGCCACGCCTTCTTTACGACCAGTGAAGCCTAGTTTTTCAGTCGTCGTAGCTTTCACATTCACCGCTGACAATTCAGTTTCAAGATCCGTGCTTAATACTGCACGCATTGCTTGAATATGCGGGGCAATCTTAGGTGCTTGTGCAATAATAGTGACGTCTAAATTACCAATGCGATAACCTAGCTCTTTTACTTTGCTAAACACATCGCGTAATAAAATACGGCTATCAATATTTTCGAATTCCGCCGACGTATCTGGAAAATGATGGCCGATATCACCAAGCGCTAAAGCACCAAGTAGCGCATCGCAAATCGCATGTAACGCCACATCACCATCTGAGTGAGCCAGAAAACCTTGCTTATAAGGGATTGCTACACCATTAATCATAACAGGGCCAGCATTACCAAATTTGTGCACATCAAAACCATGACCAATTCTAAACATTAAATATTTTCCCTATTTATTTTTCACAGACTGTTGTAGATACAGTGTTGCTAACGGCATGTCTTCTGGACGTGTAATTTTAATATTATCCGCGCGACCTACGACAATTTTAGGCATTAAACCTAATCGTTCAATGGCTGAAGCCTCATCGGTAATATTCGCATTATCCGCTAATCCCGCTGTTAACGCATCGGTTAACAATTTAACGGGAAACATTTGTGGTGTTAACGCATGCCATAATAAATCACGCTCGACCGTCGCAATAATATTACCATTAGCATCAGTACGTTTCATTGTATCGCGAACCTGACACCCTAAAATAGCACCATATTCAGATGCAAGTGCGCCTGTAATCAGACAGTCTACATCAGTATGAGTAAGACAAGGCCGTGCTGCATCATGTACCAGAACCCAATTATACGATTGACAAGCCTGTAATCCTGCGAGTACCGAATCAGCACGCTCTTTACCGCCATTAACACGGATAATAGCCGGATCTTTGGCGATAGCAATATCACTAAACCAGCCATCTTCCGGACCGAGAGCCACAACAACTTTCGCAATACGAGGGTGACTTAATAACACAGTTAACGTGTGTTCAATCACTGTTTTACCTTGCAGCATTAAATATTGTTTGGGTATACTCGCGCCCATTCTGGCGCCGACGCCAGCGGCTGGGACAACCGCAATGAATTGTTCTGTCATCTCGGTAACCTAATTGTCATCATTAATAATACGGTAAAAGGTTTCACCCTCTTTAATCATACCAAGTTCATTCCGGGTTCGCTCTTCTATCGCATCATACCCATTACGTAAATCTAATATTTCATTTTTTAACGCAGTATTACGATCGATTAAAACTTGATTATTCATTTGCTGGACAATTACTTCACGTTCGATACGTGTGTAATCCATCACCCCGTTATTACCGGCAATAAAATGATAGATCAGCAAGCTGAGTATGGAGATTAATACAAAATAAAGAAGGCGCATGACAATCATCCTGTAAATTAATCAGTTATTGTCACATATAATGCGGAGTTTGGTTAGCGTATACATAAAAAAAACCCGCTAAAAAGCGGGTTTTTTAATCTATTCAGAATTAACAGTTAAGCAAATTAAGCTTGACCTTTAACCTCTTTAAGACCGTGGAAAGGTGCAGCATCACCTAGCGCTTCTTCGATACGAATTAATTGGTTGTACTTAGCAACACGATCCGAACGGCTCATAGAACCAGTTTTGATTTGGCCAGCACATGTACCAACAGCAAGGTCAGCAATTGTTGCATCTTCAGTTTCACCAGAACGGTGAGAGATTACAGCTGTAAAGCCTGCGTCTTTCGCCATTTTGATTGCAGCTAACGTTTCAGTTAGTGAACCAATTTGGTTGAATTTGATTAAGATTGAGTTAGTGATACCTTCTTCAATACCACGTGTCAAAATCTTAGTGTTAGTCACAAATAAATCATCACCAACTAATTGGATCTTGTCACCTAGTAGTTCAGTCTGATGTTTGAAACCAGCCCAATCAGATTCATCTAGACCATCTTCAATCGATACGATTGGGTATTGGTCAACAAGACCAGCAAGATAGTGGTTGAACTCTTCAGCAGTAAATTTCTTACCTTCGCCTTTAAGATCGTAGATACCTTCTTCTTTGTTATAGAACTCAGAAGCAGCACAATCCATAGCTAGTGTAACGTCTTTACCCATTTCATAACCAGCAGCTTTAACAGCTTCTTCAATTGCAGCTAGTGCAGCAGCATTTGATTCTAAGTCAGGAGCAAAACCACCTTCATCACCAACGGCAGTGCTTAGGCCTTTAGACTTAAGAACTTTAGCTAGGTTGTGGAATACTTCAGCACCGATACGTAGTGCTTCTTTAAGAGTTTTAGCGCCAACAGGTTGGATCATGAACTCTTGAATGTCTACGTTGTTATCAGCGTGCTCGCCACCGTTGATGATGTTCATCATAGGTAGAGGCATAGAGTATTGACCAGGAGTACCGTTTAACTCAGCAATGTGAGCGTAAAGTGGTAAACCTTTTGCAGATGCAGCCGCTTTAGCGTTAGCTAGAGAAACAGCAAGGATAGCATTAGCACCGAAGTTAGCTTTGTTTTCAGTACCGTCTAGATCGATCATCACTTGGTCGATTGCAGCTTGATCAGTTGCATCTTTACCAATTAGAGCTTCAGCAATTGGACCATTGATTGCTGCAACAGCTTTAAGAACACCTTTACCTAAAAAGCGAGTTTTGTCGCCGTCACGTAATTCAAGTGCTTCACGAGAACCTGTTGATGCACCAGATGGAGCTGGTGCCATACCAATGAAACCACCTTCTAGGTGAACTTCAGCTTCAACAGTAGGATTACCACGTGAATCAATGATTTCGCGACCAATAATTTTAACGATCTTAGACATTTTTACTTCCTTAACTATTAAAAATTTAAGTATGCCGCGTTACCGCGGCACTAATATTAAAATCTCTGATTAGCTAGTTGATGATTTTTTATTTTCACCAGCAGCATTAATGAATCCTTCAAATAATGCGTGACCATCTCGTGGTGTTGACGTGAATTCCGGGTGGAATTGCGCAGCAACAAACCAAGGATGATTCGGATTCTCAACAATCTCTACTAATTTCTTATCAGCAGATAAGCCTGTTACTTTAAGGCCTGCTTTTTCGATTTTAGGCAGAAGGTTGTTGTTAACTTCATAACGGTGACGATGACGTTCTTTAATCGTCGCACTACCGTACATTTCTCTTACTTTACTACCCGCTTTCAGGTGACACAGTTGTGCACCTAAACGCATAGTACCACCCAGGTCTGATGCACCAGTACGTTCTTCAACGTTACCTGATTCATCAATCCATTCTGTAATTAAACCAACTACAGGGAACTTAGTCTGAGGGTTAAACTCTGTTGAATGTGCGCCTTCTAGACCTGCAACATTACGTGCGAATTCGATTAACGCTACTTGCATACCTAAACAGATACCGAAATAAGGAACCTTGTTCTCACGCGCAAATTGGGCTGCAAGAATTTTACCTTCAACACCACGTTCACCGAAACCACCTGGTACCAAGATACCGTCAACAGTTTTAAGAATATCAGTGCCTTTCGCTTCAAGATCTTGTGAATCAATATATTTAATTTTCACGCTTAGACGATTTTTCAAACCACCGTGCTTAAGTGCTTCATTTACTGATTTGTATGCGTCTGGCAGTTCGATATATTTACCAACCATACCAATAACGATTTCTTCAGTTGGGTTAGCTTCTTCAAAAATTACCTGTTCCCACTCAGCTAGATCGGCTTCTGGTGCTGTTAAACCGAAACGATTAACAATTAGCTCGTCTAAACCTTGTGATTTTAATAGCGCAGGAATTTTGTAAATACTGTCCACATCTTTCAGTGAAATAACGGCTTTTTCTTCTACGTTACAGAATAACGAAATTTTAGCGCGTTCGTTCGCTGGTACATTACGATCAGAACGACAAATTAGAATGTCAGGCTGAATACCAATTGAACGTAACTCTTTTACTGAATGTTGTGTTGGTTTTGTTTTAACTTCACCAGCAGCACCTAAATAAGGTACTAATGTTAAATGCATAAACATGGTGTTATCACGGCCCAGTTGCACGCCCATTTGGCGTAATGCTTCTAGGAAAGGTTGTGATTCGATATCACCTACCGTACCGCCCACTTCTACTACTGCAACATCAAAGCCTTCACTACCAGCAATAACACGCTCTTTGATCTCATTAGTAATATGTGGAATAACCTGAATGGTTGCACCTAAGTAATCACCACGACGCTCTTTAGCAAGCACAGATGAATATACTTTACCCGTTGTAAAGTTATTACGTTTAGTCATGTGAGTACGAATAAAGCGCTCATAGTGACCTAGATCTAGATCGGTCTCAGCACCATCGTCCGTTACGAATACTTCACCATGTTGAATCGGGCTCATTGTGCCCGGATCAATGTTAATGTAAGGGTCTAGTTTCATCATTGTGACTTTTAAGCCACGCGCTTCTAAAATAGCTGCTAATGATGCTGCCGCAATACCTTTACCTAATGAGGATACTACCCCACCAGTAACAAAAACGTACTTAGTTGTCATACATAACCTGAAGTTGTTAGGGATTAAATGTGTATTATTGAATATATACCAGAAGGGACGACATTATAAACAAATCCCCCTCATCCCACAATGTTGACAAGTATAGCATTACCGTTTTTTGATAACTGTGCGGTAGATCATGTGTTGTAATTTTATTTCACTTTCAACCAAAGCGACTCCATTTCACCTATAGAACAATCACTTAGTGACTTACCGTTCTGTAATGCAAGTACTTCAACCTGCCTAAATCTTTTTTCAAACTTTTCATTTGCCTTGCGAAGTGCTTGCTCTGGGTCGTGTTTTAGATGGCGTGTTACATTCACAACAGAGAACAATAGATCCCCTAACTCCTCTTCAAGTTTAGCCTGATCAACCACCCTAGCATCCGCCTCCTCAACAACCTCACCAATTTCCTCATAAACCTTTGATAATGCTTGCTTATAGGATTCAAAATCAAATTTAACATCAGCGGCACGCTGTTGTATTTTAGTCGCTCTAACTAGTGCTGGGAATGCATTAGGAATGTTGTCTAATGCACTGTGTTGATCCGATTCTTCATGATTTTCAACACGCTCTTTCGACTTTTGTTTTTGCCATGCAGCAATAACTTCAGATTCGTGTTGTAGTTTTATTTCACCAAAAACATATGGGTGACGTTGAGTTAATTTCTCTGCAAGCTGTTGAATAACGCTATCAAAGCTGAATAACGCCTGTTCATGCCCTAATTGGGTATAGTAGAGTACGTGGTAAAGCAAATCACCAACTTCACCCTCGAGACCTTTTACATCATTATTTTCAATAGCATCAACCACTTCATAGGCTTCTTCTAACGTAAATTTAGCTATCGACGCAAAGTCTTGCTGCAGGTTCCAAGGACAGCCTGTATCTGGATTACGTAACTGTTCAACCATATGCTGTAAATCATTGATCGTGTACTTTTCTTTCAAGATAAATCCTATTAATTCAATTTTTCTGCGAAATCTCGAGATCTTGACTCATTACGTTAAATAGAACCATAAACTGAGATTAAATGATTTGTTAGTGAGTATATAATGATATTCATTACGTTTGGAGAGGCATGACAAATGAACGAGGAAGGGTTTAAAAGTACTGTGGATCATCTCATGATTATCCACAGTACATTATGATAGCCATTAAGCAGTCAATTTTTTACTTAAATCAACCTCACCTAACTGTTCTGGTTGCAGATATTTACTTAAATCAATCTCATCAATTTGTTCAGACTTCAAATATTTTTGCGCATATTTAATATGCGTACCGCTTTGTAAAAATAATCTAAACAACTCAATATCTAAATGCTGATCCAAGGCCATCTTATACATGATATCAACTGCAACACTGACTGGTTTAGCTTTCTTATAAGGACGGTCAGACGCTGTCAGGGCTTCAAAGATATCAGCGATCACTAAGATACGTTCTGGAATAGAAAGATCATCGGCAGTCAGTTTACGCGGATAACCCGTGCCTTTTAATGTTTCATGGTGGGTTGAAGCATAACGCGGGACACGACTTAGTTCAGGCGGAAAGGGGAGGTTGTCTAACATCTTAATCGTACTGATCATATGTTCGTTGATCTTATACCTGTCTTCCGCAGTTAACGTGCCGCGACTAATCGTTAAATTATAGACTTCACCTAAGTTATACTGATGCTCTGGAACATCCATTTTAATACCAAATTTAGGGTCAAATTCTACTTTACGATCTCGCTCAACAATATGTTCAGCTTTATCTGAAAGCAATTTTTCAATAACGGGAAAATGGGGGTTTAACGCTTCTTTTTTCACCAATTCTTCAACCGAAGAGAGCCCTAAAGTATCATCAAAATGGCGTAGCCATGTCTGTTCAGATAGAGCCTTCACACGGGCAACTTTATCATCACTCATAAACTCACCGCCAACATTAGATGCCGCAATAAACGCAAAATCATCAATCAGTTTTTTATGCTTTTCTTTAAGCGCTGCATCAATCGAACTCTTATGCTCTGGTAATGCTATTTTTTGTTTGAGCGCGGTAATTTCAGCATCACGCCACAGCACTTCAAACCGCGTTCTAACTTCATGAATACGGTTGTAATTTGCCTCTAATTTAGTGCCCTTATCGACAATATATTCAGGTGTAGTGATCTTGCCACAATCATGCAGCCAAGCCGCAATTCTAAATTCACGTTTCTCATCCGCGTTGGCAAATTTAAAATCTTTAAATAACGCAGAATCACATTGCTCAGTAACCTCTGCTAACATTATGCCAAGCTCTGGTACACGGTTACAATGACCAGCCGTGTATTTCGATTTATCATCAATGGCTTGTGCAATAAGCTTAATAAACGCTTCTAAGAATTCTTTTTGTGCCGCTTCATATTGCTGTAAGTCTTTTGACATATCCATCATTGCTTCAGATAATTCCCAGACTTCTTTTATCGCCGTATCCACTAATTGCACTTCATCATAGCGCCGCTCTTGTACTTTTCTCGTTTCAATTCGTAATTGTCGAATTGGTCTGACAATCGGAGCACCAAACAACCAAGCTAAAGGCAACATCAATAACATGAAAATAACGGTCACAAAAATAGCTATTTTTACCTGCTCATTCACCTTCTGATAAATCACTTTTTTCGGGATGACTACAGCGAAGAACTCTTCCGAACTGGCGCCAACTTTAACAGGACTGATATAAACTAATTTTTCCTCACCTTCGATGACACGATCAATAATTTGATCATGGTGACCTTGCGATCCAGCTAACGATACTAAGTCTTGATAAGGCACCATAATATTGTCGTATATGACTTTATTCCCAAGCCACTTACTCGCAAGTACCGCTCGCTGGTTAGCACTAATATTAGCTATAGCAGCATTAATAATGGGAATTAGGTCCTCATGCTCAGATTTAAGCAAGATGTAAAACGCTGAAGAAAATTGTTCTGCTAAATCAATAATATCATCATGCAACTTAAGATTTTTATAGAAATATTGCGATAATCCAGAAATGAGTACCGGTTTAACATCTAATAATGCGTCAGTGTCCCCCTCCGAAACAGATTTAAATGCAGCATTTCGATCCACAAATTCAATCAACTCAATATGAGGGAAATCTCGGCGTAATTTAGCTGTCATAGGCCTACCCGATAAAATCGCAACTTTCAGTCCTGCCAATTCGGCATAATTATGAACATCCGCACTACTCGTACGCGTCACCAAAGCAAAATTAAACTCATAAATAGGATCACTATATACACCTGAATATCTATTGTTTTGATTCTGCAGTAATGAATGTAATCCATCTAAAGAATCGTTGTTATACTTGTCGATTAATTCGGACCAAGAAAAACCATTAATAAACTCAAAGTCAATCCCCGTCATTTCTTCAATCAACAGCAATAAATCGATAGCATATCCTTGAGGTTTTCCGGCTAAAGAAAAATCAAGCGGTACCCAGTCATTTTGGTTTGATATCTTTATTGTCGCAGCTGTGCTAATAACGCTACGCTGCTGCGATGTTAACGCCAACATATCAGATTCTGGGATAGTAATATGCTTAGCAGCTTGACGGCTTGAAGAAATAACTTCGCCAGATTTTATGTATAGATAAGACTCAATTTCGCTAATATCACTTAAATCAAATGAATTATTCGACAACTTTTCTGCGATAGAAGACAACACAATATCAATACCTAGAATGCTACTTTTATCTTGGTTATTTTTGTCTTTAAATTTAAGTGAATAAGTTTGACCCGTAATTTTTAAATGTTGAAATAAGTAGGGCTTGGTTTTAAATACCGAATCTGTATTCGCAGCTACATACCAAGGTCTTTCGGTTGGAAAATAATTACTCTCACTAATACTTACGTCTCGTAATACAAAATGACTATCGTAATAATAAGTACCACGTACTCGATTCTGTCTATCACCCGTTATCTTGATAACAACCCAGCGATCATCCCGGTTTGCAGCAAGCTTTTCTCGTACAATCGGTGAAGAGTCGAGATTAATCAATTGATAAAAATCATCATTCTCTGAGCCAACATAGA
The DNA here is from genome assembly GCF_900120065.1 of Moritella viscosa. Lineage (NCBI taxonomy): Bacteria > Pseudomonadati > Pseudomonadota > Gammaproteobacteria > Alteromonadales > Moritellaceae > Moritella > Moritella viscosa. Next base: position 44,825 of record NZ_FPLG01000005.1, on the reverse strand, counting down.
TACTGTAAAATAATGAATTTTCAATCATTATTTCGGCAAGAATGTTACTAAGCTCTATCTCATTAGATTGGATATCAAACATCTGGTTCATCGCAACCAATAAGCGTGCTGTATTAGAGGCATCACGTTCTAAATTTTGTATATATGCGGATAAATCGAAAGATGCCTTAGATAAACTTTGCAGTGTGTGTTCCATCGCCATTTTTTTGCTGAAATGATATTGCAAAGATACCGCAACAAATCCAGTGATAAGTGTAGCAAGCACAAACATGGTGCCGACAGTAAAGCGCAGTGAAAACTTCCTTAGTTTCATCAAAATTCATCCCTAAATTCAATTACTTTATACAACTTTAAAGCATGTTTTTCATACGCTACCGCAAATAAACAGAACACTCTGTCTAATTAGAAAAAGTATTCGAGAAAAATAAAGGGAATGAGATATACATCAAGGAATGAAGTGATCAGAATTTCTAATATGTGGATTAAAGTATGTTTTTGGTGCTATTTTTATTTAGTAAAAGGAAATAACTTTGTGAGTAGAGCGATACTTGAAGCAGCGATCGGTTGGAATAATCACTATTTATTATTTCTAAGGTAAAAGCCGGTATTGAAATAACAATGCCGGCTTTATAAATAACTAAATTACAGATACATATTTTACGTAATCAGTTATCTTAAACGCTTAGCGTAAATTACACCTTTAACCTGACTCATACGGTTGGTCAAATGGCTCAGAGTATCAATATTATAAAGCTCGATATTAATTTCTAACGTCGCTGTTTGTAACTTAGTATCCGTCCGAGTATTCATACCAACCACATGGATACGATCATTAGCAAAGATAGTCGTTAAGTCACGTAATAAACCTCTACGATCCGTCGCGTGTACCACCAGTGTGACACGATAACCTCCACTAAAATCGTCGCCCCAAACCGCATCAATAATACGTTCTGGTTGGCGATTACTTAAATCCGCATACTGTAAACAACCATTACGGTGGATCGAGATACCACGTCCTTGCGTAATATAACCGACAATGTCATCACCAGGTATCGGCTGACAACAATTCGCAATATGGGTCATCAAATTCCCCATACCTTCCACTACAATATGATCTTTATTACGTTTTTTCTTCGGCTGGTTTTGTGATTTTTGTACTTGCTGGTCAACTAACTCTAGCGCAAGCTTATCTTCTTCTTCCGCACTTGGCTGTAATAGCAGTACTTTAATATGGTTAATCACTTGATTAAGACGTGCATCACCACTACCAACCTGGGCCAATAAATCTTCTAGCGTATTAGAGTTAAAACGCTCGAAAGCACAGCTTGCATCAGACAGCTGAAGCTTAAGTTTATGCAATTCACCTTCTAGCATGTCTTTACCAGCAGCGACATTCTTATCGCGATCAAGACGCTTAAAGTATGTATTAATCTTAGCTCTTGCGCGCGCAGATTTCACATAACCGAGATTCGGTAATAACCAATCACGACTTGGATTTGGATTTTTCTGAGTGATAATTTCAATCTGGTCGCCAGTCTGTAGTTCATACGTGAACGGGACAATACGACCACTGATCTTGGCACCGATACAGCGATGACCCACCATACTATGCACGTAATAAGCAAAATCTAACGGCGTTGACCCTTGTGGCATATCAACCACATCACCTTTTGGCGTAAACACGTACACGCGATCATCAAATACCTGACTACGTAACTCATCTACTAAGCTACCGCTTTCAGTCATGTCATCTTGCCACGCTAATAACTTACGTAACCAAGCAATTTTTTCTTCGTAGCTGCCTTTTTTGGTGGTATCAGCACCTTCTTTGTAACGCCAATGCGCAGCAACACCTAACTCAGCATCATCGTGCATTTGTTTAGTACGGATCTGCACCTCAACCGCTTTATTCTCGTCACCAACCGCGACAACAGTATGAATCGATTGATAACCATTGGCTTTTGGATTTGCCACATAGTCATCAAATTCACTGGGAATAGGACGGAATAAATTATGAATAACACCCAGAGCAGCATAACAATCTTGTAATTCAGCGGCTATCACACGTACTGCGCGCACATCATAGAGACCGGTGAAATCCAAGTTTTTCTTCTGCATTTTTTTCCAAATGCTGTAGATATGCTTGGGACGACCGTAAACTTCAACTTTCCCCCCAGCAGCTTCAACGCCCGTTTTAACTTGCGCTACAAAGCTGTCGATAAACTCTTCACGATCAATACGACGCTCAAGTAATAATTTAGCTATTTGCTTGTAAGTATCAGGGTGAGAATAACGAAATGAGAGATCTTCCAATTCCCACTTTAGTTGGCCAATACCTAATCGGTTGGCTAAAGGCGCGTAAATATCTGAAATTTCTTTCGCAGCCAATACGCGTTCTTCTTCAGATTCATTTTTGACCTGACGAAGATGACAAATACGCTCAGCTAATTTGATCACGATTGCGCGTACATCATCCACAATCGCCATTAACATACGGCGTAGATTATCCACCTGGCTTTCTGATGGTTTCTGTGATTTTGCTTGTAGTGTACGGATCGCATCCATCTCTACAACGGCAATTAATAAGGGTAAGAGTTTACTGCCAAACAAGGTTTCAATTTGTTCGTTATCATATAACTTTGCATGAAAAAACGGATACAGTAAAGCGACCTTTAAGGTATCCATGTCCATATCCATGGTCATCAATATTTCGACCATTTCCACCCCGTAAGCAAGTAACGGGAAATCAGGAACGGCTTCATCCATTAGGGGGTCAGCAGTTTCTTTTAATGCTAATTGAGAATACAACTCAAATAATTCATCTTGCTCTGTCGAGGTGAGTGCTAACGAAGACGTCCAGGTTTTCGCATCAAAGTCTTCCGGGTTGGTCAAATGAGAATCACGTACCGCAACCATGTCTTAATTCCTAACAAGATTAAACCAAAAAATACACGCGCTAAACGCGTTCAAATAACGCCATTGACTCAACATGCCCCGTTTGTGGGAACATATCAATCATACCAAGGCGTGTTAATTTATAATGCTTTTCCATCAACAACTTCGAGTCTCGCGCTAATGTTGCGGGATTGCAAGATACATAGACAATTTTATTCACTTTTAGTTTATGTAAATATTGCACTGTTTCTGCAGCTCCCGCTCGAGCAGGATCTAATAATACTTTATCGAACCTACTTTTTGCCCAAGATAGCTTAGAGAAGTCAGTCGATAAGTCCGCTTGGTAGAATTGCGTATTATCGACATTATTCGCGATTGCATTGACTTGTGCCTGACGCACCATTTCATCAACACCTTCCACACCCACGACTGAATGGCATAAACGCGCAACTGGTAAACTAAAGTTGCCACCACCACAAAACAGATCTAATACTCTGTCTTCAGGACTTAAATCGAGCCAATCGAGTGCTTGCGCCACCATTTGGTTATTAACCACAGGGTTAACTTGAATAAAGTTACCCGGTGTAAAACTTAATTCAAATTCACCATCGGCGAGTTGATACCAAGCAGCTGGCGTATCAGGTGTTAATTTAAGTATCGATTCAGGCTCAGGTTGTAAGTAAATACTTAACTGATGTTCACCAGCAAAGGCTTGCAGTAAAGCTTGGTCTTTATCCTTCAAAGGTTTCAAGATACGGAACAAACAAATAATGCCAGAATCTACCGCAAATAACTCAATATGGCCCAAATCACGGCGTACACTAAGCGTAGCAAGTAATTCGCGTAAAGGTTGAATCAAGGCTGACAAGGCTGGTACTAATACTGGACACTGATTAATTGCTACTAGGGATTTACTGTTACGTTCACGAAAGCCAAATACCAATTGCTTGGCTTTACGATCGAACATCACACTTAAACGTGCGGTACGACGATATTGCCAAGGCTTGGATAATATAGGCTCAGCAAATTCAATATCATCATTTTTACTGAAGTTCTGTAATAAACTAAACAATGCAGTTTGCTTATAATTAGCCTGAACATGGCTATCTAGTGTTTGTAAACTACAGCCGCCACACATTGCATAATGCAGACAGGCAGGCTCTATTCTTTGCTCTGATGGCGTTATTACTTTTCTTAAGATCGCTTTTGCGTATTGTTTTTTTTGTTCAATAATATTCACTGATACGCGTTCACCAGGTAATCCACCAGCAACAAATACCGCTTTGCCATCAAGACGCCCCAAGCCTAAGCCTTGATGATCTAACTTTTCAATAGTGATCTCGACCGCTTTACTCGGAGTTTTTTGTACTTTTTTTGCTTTAAAAATTTGCGCCATATTGATATACAACTATTGCCTATGTCATCATTAGGGTATTATTCTAACCTGCTTTCCCGCTTTATACTTTAAATAACTTCTGTAGATGGCATTAAACCAGATACCAATAAGATGACTTTATGACTAAATACGGACTTCGTGCCAAAGTAATGGCACTGACGATTTTACCAACAGTTTTGATCGGTACATTATTAGCCAGCTATTTCACCTTTAACCGCTATCAGCAGCTAGAGACCGTGCTTATTGAACAGGGTATCAATATCATTGAGCCACTGGCCATCGCGAGTGAGTACGGCATGTTACAAAACAGCCGTGAATCGCTTAAAAAACTGCTCGGTTTAACTCACCGCAAGTTTGCGCCGACGATTAAAAGCATCGCCATTTTTGATAACAATAATAAGCTGTTTGTAACCAGCAATTATCACCGTAACTTTTCCGTTCTTAAGAACCCCGACAAAAGTAAACTGCCGGAAACCACCCAAGTTGAAGTACTTGATGATTACATCATTTTACGTTCTCCCATTATTGCTGAAATTGACAATACCAATTTCCCGTTAAGTTTAGAAAACCCGGAACAGATCCTCGGTTATTTATCTATACAGCTCATTCGTGATAAAGCGATATTACTGCAATACCGCGATACAACCGTGTCGGTATTTATTGTATTACTGGGCTTTTTTACCGCGCTTATCTTCTCTTGGCGACTAGTGAAAAACGTAACCCAGCCCATTACCGACATGGTCACTGTTGTCGATCGGATCAGAGAAGGTCGGCTCGATGCCAGAGTAATAGGCGAACATACGGGTGAGTTAGCCCTGCTAAAAAATGGTATTAACTCGATGGCCAAATCGTTATCAGCCTACCATGAAGAAATGCAGCAAAATATTGACCAAGCGACTTCAGATCTACGTGAAACCTTAGAGCAAATTGAAATCCAAAATATTGAACTGGATATGGCAAAAAAACGTGCGCAAGCAGCTGCACGCGTGAAGTCTGAATTCTTGGCTAATATGAGTCATGAATTAAGAACGCCGCTAAATGGGGTGATTGGCTTCTCTCGCCAGCTATTAAAAACATCACTAAGCCCGAATCAAACAGATTACTTGCAGACCATTGAAAAGTCAGCCAAGAACTTACTTAGCATCATCAATGACATTCTCGACTTTTCTAAGCTTGAGGCGGGTAAGTTAACCCTAGAGCAGATCCCATTCAACCTACGGGACACAATTGAAGAAGCCGCCATATTACTCGCACCGACAGTGCATGATAAAGGCCTTGAGCTATCTCTACATGTTGATAAGAATGTCCCTGATGACATTATTGGTGACCCATTCCGATTCCAACAAGTGATCACTAACTTACTGGGCAATGCCATCAAGTTCACCGAAAACGGTAACATTGATATCCATATTGAATTACTTGAATCCACACATAATAGCGTCACCATTCAAACGAATATCCGTGATACCGGCATTGGTATTTCAGAACAACAACAAGCGCAACTCTTTGAAGCCTTTAACCAAGCAGACACTAGTATCTCGCGTCGCTATGGCGGTACCGGATTAGGTCTGGTTATTACCCAGCGCTTAGTTGAATTTATGGGTGGTGAAATATCGCTAGATTCGGATTTAGGTCAAGGCTCTAACTTTAAATTCTCACTTAAGTTCAATGTTACCTCGGCATCGTTATCAGAGCCCTTACCTGTAAACGATTTTAAAGGTAAACAAGTCTTACTCTATGAAGTAGATAATTACTCCGCACGCTCGTTAATATCCTTACTGAATAGTTGGGATCTGGATGTCTTGCATTGTGCTAACGAAACCGAGTGGCAGAATTATATCAAGCAACCATATCACTGCGTAATTATCGCCCAGAACGATGAAAGCAATCTAACGCCTATGTATAACAAGATGAGTCAAAGTCATGATCTTGATGCAGCAGTAGTGGTATTAATTAACTCTTCAGATCCTTGCTTACAAGAAGAGATAATTAGCGCAGGCGCAAGACATTGTCTCACAAAGCCGTGTAATCACCGTAAGCTTGTAAATGCATTAGCCTATTTAGATAAACCAGCTGAGCAGCCAATACCACAACTGAAAATTGAAAAACCAAAACCTAAAATTGACCTGTCAATTTTAGCGGTCGATGATAATCCAGCGAATCTAAAACTCATTAGTGCAATGTTGGCAGATTCAGTCACTCACATTGAAATGTGCAGCAATGGTGCCGAAGCCGTTGCCAAAGCCAATAAAATGGATTTTGATATTGTCTTTATGGATATTCAAATGCCAATTATGGATGGTATCAGCGCCTGTAGAGCAATTCGTTCCGGTAGTCGTAATCAATCAACACCAATTATTGCAGTAACCGCACATGCAATGAGTGGTGAACGTGACCGTCTACTGAGTAAAGGCATGGATGATTATTTAACAAAACCAATTGATGAGTCCATTCTAAAGCGTACCTTGCAACAATGGAGCAATTCGTCACATGATCACAATATTGTCCAAAACCATATTTTAGATTGGCCACTGACTTTACAACGTTCAATGGGTAAAGAAGACCTTGCAGTAGATATGCTGGAAATGTTTATCAATAGCTTACCTGAAATCAGTGAGCACCTTGAACAAGTCTTAGCACGGAGTTTGTCACGTTCAGAATTTCAAAAAATCATTCATAAATTCCACGGTGGCGCAGCATGTTGCGGTGTATTACCTATTCAGAATTTAGCCGATCAGATTGAGCGCGGTTTACGTAAGGGCGCAGACATCGAAGATGTTGAACCCGAGATATTTGAGTTACAAGAAGCTATTGAAACAGTGATTAAGGAAGCACAGCCCTATTTACCCAATTAACCCAATTAACCCAATTAGCCCAATTAACCGCTAATCTAAATCAATTAACAACCACATAATAAAAAGGAGCCCACGGCTCCTTTTTTACATACGTATACGAGGTAATAACTTAGCTGTTATTACGCGCTTCTTGCATGATGATTTGCATGTCTTTAACCGCTTTACCTAAACCATCAAATGCCGCACGTGCAATGATTGCATGGCCGATATTCAATTCATAAATTTCAGGAATAGCCGCGATAGGTTGTACGTTATGGTAATGTAAACCATGGCCTGCGTTTACTTTCAAGCCAGCATTATGCGCATAACTCACACCAGCGGCGATCTTCTTCAACTCAGCTTGTTGCGATGATTCTGACTCTGCGTCCGCATAAGCACCAGTGTGTACTTCAATGTACGGCGCGCCAGTGGCAACCGCTGCATCAATTTGCTCTTTGTCAGCATCGATAAATAACGATACAAGAATACCTGCTTCACTTAAACGTTTAACCGCTTGGGTTATCTTATCTTGTTGGCCGAGTACATCCAAACCACCTTCTGTTGTCAGCTCTTCGCGTTTTTCAGGAACTAAACAAACAAACTCAGGTTTGATCTCACACGCAATATCCAGCATTTCAGCAGTCACTGCCATTTCTAGATTCATGCGGGTCTGAATGGTTTCTTTTAATACGCGAACATCGCGATCAACAATGTGACGACGGTCTTCACGTAAATGCACCGTAATACCGTCTGCGCCATTTAATTCAGCGACAGATGCTGCATGCACAGGATCTGGGTAAGTAGTGCCTCGAGCTTGGCGTAGGGTTGCGATATGGTCAATGTTGACACCTAAAAAGATCTTATTCACGTTTAATTCCCTTATTAATAAATAGTTCTCTGCTTTTCAGCGGCTTATTGCCCAAATAGGGTAACAACATTTGTCGGCAAAAGCGTTTTGCAGCCGCTAAATTATCTTGGTTAAATAGTCTTTGCTCAAAGGCGAGTAAATCTTTACCTAAAAATGAGCTATCCACTGCAACTTTATAAATAGATGGCACAATCCCAACATGTGGTACGTATTTATACATACGGTCGGGGTACACAGCATCCATGGTATCAGCACAATAGCTTAACGCACCAATGTTACCTAAACATTGCATTAAATTAAGTTCAAATTCACGCAATAAGGGTTCAAGAGGTTGTTGTTTGGCTAACGCTAATAATGCATTTTGGTAATGGGAGAATAGTTCGGGGTTCGCTTGTTCACTGGCGAGTAAACGATAGAGTAATTCATTGAGATAAAAGCTAGCATAGAGATGCCGACCTGAGAGCGGTAATGAATTAGATACCGCCTCTACCTGACGCATGGATTTTAACCCACCTTTGCCGGCATAGGCGATATTAAGTAAGGTAAACGGCTGTAAAATTGCACTTTGACTGTTCTTACGCCCTCGGCCTGCTCGTCCCACTAACGAAATTTTACCATCATTAATGGTAAAGAAGTCGATGAGTAAACTCGACTCCTTAAAAGGTCGACGGTGCAGTACAAAAGCGTTTTGTAAGTCCATGCAATAAAGCTATTTACACTTCATCTCCGTAACCTAAGCTACGAAGTGCACGTTCATCATCAGCCCAACCAGATTTCACTTTCACCCAACATTCTAGGAATACTTTATTATCAAACAAAGTTTCCATATCACGTCTAGCTTCGGTACCAATGGTTTTTAGTTTCGAGCCTTTATTACCAATAACCATACGTTTTTGAGTATCACGCTCAACTAAAATTAACGCATTGATATGGAATGTGCCGTTTTCACTGACTTTAAACTGCTCGATCTCAACCGTGGTTGAGTAAGGTAATTCTTGGCCGGTGAAACGCATCAATTTTTCACGAATGATTTCAGATGCCATGAAACGTGAAGAACGATCCGTTACATAATCTTCAGGGAAGTAAAAATCACCTTCTTGTAACTGCTGCGAACAAATGCCACGTAGCATTTCTACGTTAGTCCCTTTCGTTGCAGAGATAGGGATAATTTCCGTAAAGTTAAATTTCGCTGCCAATACCTGCAAATGTGGCATCAGCTCTTCAGCTTTATCTTTAATCGCATCGGTTTTATTAATCGCCAAATAAATTGGACATTTAATATCACGTAGCTTGTTTAATACCATGTCATCGTCTTCAGTCCAACGGGTACCATCAACAACAAAAATCACAGCATCAACATCAATATCTTTTAATGAGCTGCTAGCTGCGCGGTTCATTAAACGGTTAATTGCACGTTTTTCATCAATGTGAAGACCTGGAGTATCAACATACACAGTTTGACGATTTTCTTCAGTATCAATACCTAGAATACGGTGACGAGTCGTTTGTGGTTTACGCGAGGTAATACTTACCTTTTGTCCCAAAATGCGGTTTAGTAACGTTGATTTACCTACGTTAGGACGACCAACGATAGCAACAAAGCCGCTATAAGTCATATCACTCATTGTAATTGCTCCAATGCTTTTTGAGCTGCTTCTTGTTCTGCTTTACGACGACTAGTACCTTTACCTTCAACAGGTTGCTCTAGGCCTTCAATAACGCAATGAATAGTAAACTCTTGATTATGAGCTTCACCTTTAACTTCCACTACTTGATACAATGGAAGAGCTTGCTTACGTCCTTGCAGCCATTCTTGTAGTTGTGTTTTAGCATCTTTCTGACCAATACCAGGTTTGATCGTTGCTAGACGTGATGCATACCAAGCCAGTACACGTTCACGTGTTTTCTCGATATCGCTATCCAGATACATAGCACCGATTAAGGCTTCAACTGTATCTGCAAGGATAGATTCTCGACGGAATCCACCACTTTTTAATTCACCTGGACCTAAGATTAAACATTCACTTAGTTCAAATTCACGAGCAATCTCAGCGAGCGTTAGCCCTTTCACTAAGGTTGCACGCATTCGGCTTAAATCACCTTCTGGTACTTCAGGGAATTTGCAAAATAATGCATCCGAGATAATAAAACCAAGTACTGAATCACCTAAAAATTCAAGGCGTTCGTTATGCTTGAAATAAGCACTACGGTGCGTCAGAGCTTGTTGCAGTAGGCTAGCGTCTTGATACTGGTAACCTAATACAGTTTGTAATCTTTCTAATATAATGGTCATAATTATTTTAACTTGCCAATACGACTAAAGCGTATACCCGTTGGGATCCAACCAGGTAATAAAGAATCAGGGTCGCGTTCAAATTCGAAACTCGTCCAAATGAACACAGCCTTTCCGACTAAATTTGCTTCCGGAACAAAACCCCAAAAACGGCTATCAGCACTATTATCTCGGTTATCACCCATCATGAAATAATGACCGTCCGGTACAACCCATTCGTATTGACGGGTTGGCGGATTATCTTGCTGATAAAAATCACGCGCTAGATCAGGACGGCTAGGATTAATTAAAATATTGTGTTTAACATCCCCAAGCTGTTCTGTATATTGCTGTAATTCAACCATTTGATCTTTAAATTTGCCAATTTCGACTAAACTCAGATCGAGTTTTTTAAACCCTGCGCAGTTTGTTCCGCTGCATGCTTGTTGAATGAAAACCTGCTTTCCACGATAGGCTATACGATCACCCGGCAAACCGACCACACGTTTAATGTAATCAATTGTTGGCTGTGGCGGGTATTTAAATACCGCGACATCGCCACGTTCTGGTTTACCTGTTTCGATAAGTGTAGAACGTAATACCGGATCTTTAACGCCATAACTAAATTTTTCAACCAGAATAAAATCACCAACTAATAAAGTTGGCATCATAGATCCGGATGGAATTTGAAATGGTTCGTATAAAAATGAACGTAATACCATCACTGCTGCAATCACAGGGAAGATCGATTTTGCATTTTCAACAATAAAAGATTCTTGCCCTAATTTTGCAATAGCTTCTGCTGGTAATTCCGCTTGAGTTTGGGCAAATGCGACTTTTTCAGCGCGAGCCTTCTCCCAAATCAGTTTATCTAACGCCCAAATAATACCGCTAACGAAAGTAACCAATACCAATATCAGTGAAAAATAGGTTGCCATTTATCTAATCCTTTCCGATATGTAACACAGCCAAGAAGGCTTCTTGAGGTACTTCAACATTACCTACTTGCTTCATGCGTTTCTTACCGTCTTTTTGCTTCTGTAGCAGTTTTTTCTTACGGCTAATATCACCACCATAACATTTTGCAATTACGTTTTTACGCATTTGTTTAACGGTACTACGAGCAATCACTTGTGAACCAATAACGGCCTGGATTGCAATGTTAAACATTTGACGAGGAATAAGTTCCTTCATCTTTTCAACCAGTAAACGACCACGATTCATCGCATTGTCACGGTGAGTGATCATCGCTAATGCATCAACACGGTCAGTATTGATTAATACATCAACACGTACCATGTCAGCAACACTAAAGTGAATGAAAGAATAATCTAGAGACGCATAACCACGGCTTGTTGATTTCAAACGGTCAAAGAAGTCCATCACTACTTCACCCATCGGGATCTCGTAAGTTAATGCAACTTGCTTACCGTGATAATCCATCTTCGTTTGTACACCACGCTTAGCAATACAAAGCGTAATTACATTACCTAGGTACTCTTGTGGTACGAGGATGTTACATTCTGCAATTGGTTCGCGGATTTCTTCAATATCATTGATTGCTGGTAATTTAGCCGGGCTATCAACGTAAATAACTTCACCTTTTTTGGTTTCTACTTCGTAAACAACCGTTGGTGCAGTCGTAATCAATTCAAGATCGTATTCACGTTCTAAACGTTCTTGAATGATTTCCATGTGTAATAGACCTAAGAAACCACAACGGAAACCAAAACCAAGTGCTGAAGAACTTTCTGGTTCATAGAATAAAGACGCATCGTTAAGACTGAGTTTACCCAGTGCATCACGGAACGCTTCATAGTCGTCAGAGCTAATTGGGAACATGCCCGCATAAACCTGAGGCTTAACTTTACTGAAACCAGGTACGGGTGCATCAGCAGGGTTACGTGTATTTGTGAGCGTATCACCTACTGGTGCGCCTAAAATATCTTTAATACCGCAGATAACAAAACCAACTTCACCACAGTGTAATATATCTGTATCTGTTTGTTTTGGTGTGAAGATACCGGCTTTATCAACAAGATGAGATTCACCCGTAGACATAACAGTAATCTTGTCACCTTTACGTAATACACCGTTAGTAATACGTACCAAAGATACAACACCTTGGTAGTTATCAAACCATGAATCGATGATCAACGCTTGTAGCGGTGCGTCTTCAGAACCTTCTGATGGACATGGAATTTCTCTGACAATTGTTTCAAGTACGTCTTCGATACCTAAACCAGTTTTTGCAGAGCAACGCGTCGCTTCCATTGCATCGATACCGATGATATCTTCGATTTCTTCTGCTACGCGATCAGGATCGGCGGCAGGTAAATCGATTTTATTAAGGATTGGCACAACTTCCAGATCCATCTCCATCGCGGTATAACAGTTTGCGAGAGTTTGTGCTTCTACGCCTTGACCAGCGTCGACAACAAGTAAAGCACCCTCACAGGCTGCTAATGAGCGAGAAACCTCATAGCTGAAGTCCACGTGCCCTGGAGTATCAATAAAGTTAAGTTGGTAAGTTTCACCATCCTTCGCTTTATAATCCAGCGTTACGCTTTGTGCTTTAATTGTAATGCCACGCTCACGCTCAATATCCATTGAGTCAAGAACCTGTGCAGCCATTTCACGGTCAGATAAACCACCACAAAATGAGATCAAACGATCTGATAAAGTAGATTTACCGTGATCGATATGGGCAATAATTGAAAAATTACGAATGTGTTTCATGAGTTAGATAATATCCAATACTTAGTAGATATGACACTTAATGAGGCGGATTTTAACGGATTTAAGGGATGACTGCTATCTTTCATTGCTTTTAATCAGCGCGCCATTGCCCTATCACTTCCGATTGAACCACAACACCTAGCATTTTAGGTTTAAAATCAAAGCGTTGATCAAATATAGCGCTTAATTTTCGCGTGCAACTAAAACCAATGTAGCCACCAACAAAAGCCGCGAGAATAACCAAGCCTTCACCTTCAAATTGGGAAACTTGTGATAAATACTGGCCAAGACCAAGTGAGAGTAAAATTACCGCTAATGGTAACAAGTAAACCAACATTGCACTGGTGACTAAATTTTTTTCACGTAAACCAATTTCGATTTTGTCACCCGCAACAACATCTGCTGTTTTAGTGACCATAAAACGGTGAATCCGATGTGGGAATGCTTTGGCTACTGTCCCTGTTCCGCAGTTATCACTCGCATGACAATGGTTACAAGCAGATTGACTTTCGCACTGTACCGAAACCTGATCACCAGTAACACTTTGAACGATAGCTGTTTCAATAATCATACGGTAAATGCCTTATATAAAACAATCGTAACCGACTTAACAAGTCATCTTTTATTGTTAAGTACGGCTACGCGCGCTAGAAAAATTAGTTATCAATATTACGGACGACTGATTCAGCAATTTTCTTAGCGGTAAAGCTAGGCACTTCACCCACCACGACAATCTCAATATCGTCTGTAATTTTAGATTGTAAACTAATTTGCCCCGATACACCTAACCCTTGACTTAAACTACCCGCTTTCACATTGGTATTAACATAGATAGATATATCGACCAACCCATCAGAAAACTGCATATAATCAATTGTTTGACCTATACCTGCGATCTGGTGTTTGTTACTCATAATTTGTTTGAAACCATCAGGTATCCAAGTGGCTTTCCACTCCGATTTCGTTGCTTTAGGCATTAATGCTTGAGTTTGCATTGCTGATAATACCGGTGGCAATTTTACCGCATTAAGCTGCTCTAACCAAGGCGTCACATCTGGGAATTGATACAGTGAAATAGCCATCACTTGGAACACCACTTCACCACTGTCTTTAATCATGTCAATACGCAGCGGTAAATTGGTGGTTAAGTCTATCCAGATTAAATAACCAAAACGATATTTATCATTCGGCACAACACGTACAATTTGACTTAAACGCCCTGTCACGCGTGATTTCCCACCCACATAAATCGCTTGGTATAAGCTATCATCAAGCGTCAATTCAGTTGCCATTAAATCAAATAATAACCCTGGAATAGCGGTTGATGATAACGAATAACCAGGCTGCTCAGCTTCAAAGAAACTGGTGATATTACCGCGACGTAAATATTCACGTGGATTACCATTTAATGACAGTAAATGTCCAACAGACACACCATCAATTACCCCATGACTATAACGCATTGGGGTAATTCTACCACGTTCAATTTCGACATAAGACAGATCATAATTTAACTGCTTAAACGCCGTTTTCATGTTATCTAGCAATGCATCAGCGGATAATTTTGGTTGTCCTGAAACACTCTTATTAGCAACACTATTATCGAGTTGTTTACTGCTTGACGTTGCTTCACTCCATGCCTGTGGCGTAAAAAATGAAAACAACACTATCCACAAACCAACACTTTTCTTGAACATTACTGGCTCACTATTATTGCTGGATGCGTTTTTGTAATTGATGATCAAGTACAAATGCATTAATACGACGCACTTGTTCTACCTTTTCTTCATCCGTAAATTCTGGCTGTACTTGACGTGAATCAGGTGATTCAACACTAAAACTTACTGGTGATGCAACACCGGCAAACGGCATCACATTCAGTGCTGGCTCAAGTCCTGTTACAGGTGCTTCGGTATTACTATATTGCACGCCCGTAATTACCATTAACGCAACCGATGCGGCAATAGCAAATTGACCACCCGTTTTTAGCCAAGGCTGAATTACTTTCTGATAGAAAGAGCTGTCGTTTGCACTTTCTTTTGGCATTCTCAGTTCAGGTTCTTCGGCGATAGCCGCTGTAATTGCACGGGTAAGATCTAAATTAACCGTTGTAGGTGTTTCACCGCGCATCACATCACCGATCATGTGGTAATGCTGCCAACTTGAAGACAATGCTTCATCCTTGCCTAACTCATCAAGTAGTGCAGCATCAATATATTCATTGTCTACTAAGGAGGATAAACGTTCTTTTTCTATCATAATTAATTACCTAAATTTACTCGTCCGTAATCTGTGTTTAACTTACTGTTGAAGTAAGGGTTTTAATTTTACTTCAATCGCTTCACGCGCTCGAAAAATACGTGAGCGAACAGTACCCACTGGGCAACTCATAACAATACTAATATCGTCATAACTCATGCCTTCCATTTCACGTAATGTTATCGCGGTACGTAATTCATCAGGTAACGCGTCAATAGCAGAAAAAATAACCGCTTTCATCTCTTCCGCCAAAATAACCCGTTCTGGTGTTGATGACTCGCGCATGCCATCATTACCTTCGTAAAATTCCGCATCTGCCGCATCAATATCATTCGCAGGCGGTCGTCGACTTTGCGCAATTAAATAATTCTTAGCGGTATTACTGGCAATCCGATATAGCCAAGTATAAAACGCGCTATCACCTCTAAAATTAGGCAACGCACGATACGCTTTAATAAACACTTCCTGAGTCACATCTGCAACATCACCACTGGCTGAAACGTAACGTGAAATCAGGTTCGCAACTTTCTGTTGGTATTTAGTCACCAATAGATTAAATGCGGCCTTGTCACCGCCTTGAACTCGCTCAACTAATTGCAAGTCCGTCTCTTTTGCACTCATTAGTAACTCATAACCTCTTATTATTCTGATGACACTAGTATTACTAATGTGTATTTTTCAGACTGCGTTATATAAATAAAGTTCGTTTTAACACCAAATAAAGTTCGCCATTGTGCTAATTAAATCAAAATAAGAACAAATAAATCAAAATACCTTTTTATTGCCCGAGATTTAAAGCTTATAATGCCCTACTTAGAGTTAGTCATAACAGCATACTACAAATCGAGCGGAAACTATGAGAACAAATGCGGAATACCAAAGCGATGTACTGATTATCGGCAGTGGTGCCGCAGGACTCTCACTTGCTTTAAAACTTGCTGATCACGCTAAAGTGACAGTATTAAGTAAGAGTAGCTTAACCGAAGGCTCAACTCTCTACGCACAAGGTGGTATCGCCGCCGTTTTTGATGAAGCGGATAGTGTAGAAGGTCATGTGTCTGATACCCTTGTGGCTGGTGCTGGTTTATGTGATGAAGATACCGTTAGCTTTACAGCAAGCAGCGCCGCCGCCAGCTTAAACTGGTTAATAGATAAAGGCGCACCATTTGATCAAGTAGCCGATGATAATGGCGAACAACATTATCATCTCACCAAAGAAGGTGGTCATAGCCATCGCCGTATCTTGCATGCCGCAGATGCCACTGGTAAAGCGGTACAAACTACGTTAATCGAAAATGTCAGTCAACATCCTAACATTACCTTAATGGAACGTTTTAACGCGGTTGATCTTATTTCGACTAAACAGCTTAACCAAGCGACCAACCGTATTGTCGGTGCTTATGTGTGGAACCGAGAAGCCGAGAAAGTAGAAGTGATTAAAGCACGCTTTGTTATCTTAGCAACGGGCGGTGCAAGTAAGGTTTACCAATATACCAGTAATCCTGATGTCTCTAGTGGTGACGGTATTGCCATGGCATGGCGCGCAGGTTGCCGTGTCGCCAATATGGAATTCAATCAATTCCACCCTACCTGTTTATTTCACCCAGATGCAAAAAATTTCTTATTAACTGAAGCGTTACGTGGTGAAGGTGCATATTTACGTCATGCCGATGGCACCCGATTTATGCCAAGTTTCGATGAACGAGCAGAGTTAGCACCGCGTGATATTGTTGCCCGTGCAATCGACTTTGAAATGAAACGCCTAGGCAGTGATTGTGTGTATTTAGATATCAGCCATAAACCCGCTGAGTTTGTTATTGGTCATTTCCCGACTATTTATGAGCGTTGCTTGAAGCTAGGTATTGATATCACCACGGATCCAATCCCTGCAGTACCCGCGGCGCATTATACCTGTGGTGGTGTAATGACTGACTTAACAGGTCAAACCGATATGCGTGGCTTATACGCCATTGGTGAGGTCGCTTATACGGGGTTACACGGCGCTAACCGTTTAGCCAGTAACTCATTATTAGAATGTATTGTGTTTGCCCACGCAGCGGCAGACGATATTTTATCAAAACTGCATAAAACCCGTAAAGATTACCGTATTCCAGCCTGGGATGAGAGTAAAGTGACGAACTCAGATGAAGAAGTCATTATTCAACATAACTGGCACGAACTACGTCTATTTATGTGGGATTACGTGGGGATTGTAAGAACGACAAAACGTCTAGAGCGCGCCCTGCGCCGTGTGAACCTATTGCAACAAGAAATTGACGAGTACTACAGTAACTTCCGTGTCAGTAACAACTTGTTGGAACTAAGAAATCTAGTGACGGTTGCAGACTTGATCATTCGTTGTGCGTTAGATCGCAAAGAAAGTCGTGGCTTACACTACACCCTCGACTATCCAGAGCAATTCGACGAACCTAAACCAACAATTTTACAGCCTAAGTTATAATTTATACCCATAACATTAAATAAGTAATCAATTACTTCGTCAGAAAATTGGATTACAACAAGATATAAAAAGCAGCGCCCTCGCTGCTTTTTATATCTCAAGCAGCTGCACTCTTCGCTCCCACATTCCCCTCTCGCTTTTTGATAACAGCATAAATAACTAAAAATAACTAACTTTCAACCATGTTGATGAACACTTATAACAAGTATACAGCATATAAACACGTTAAAAAAGCAAATGGAAGTAATTATCAATTGCATTATCATTTACAAATATTTATAATCTAACTCTATTTTCAATAAATATTAGATTTGATAAATTAAGGAGTAAATCATTACTATTAAACGTGCACTTTATAATTTGAGTGGTTGCTTAGCATTAATACTTGGTCTAATTGGTATTTTACTGCCTATTTTACCAACGACCCCATTTGTACTACTTGCAAGTGCTTGCTTTATGCGCGGCAGTCCAAGCTTTCACCATTGGTTACATAGTCACCCCTCTTTTGGTCCAATCTTAACAAATTGGCATCATTATGGCGCTGTATCTAGCACCGTAAAGAAAAGAGCATATTGGCTTATTTCGCTGAGTTTTACCTTATCTATAACACTTGTACCTATTCTATTTGTAAAGTTATTTTTATTTGTGGTTTTTATCGTTTTGATTAGTTGGTTTCGTCGTATCCCTGTCCACGATCCAATTGTGAATTAAAACTGAACTTAAAAATTAATCATCACTATTAACCAGCTAATCAGTCAGTATCTAGCTCATCACAATAATAAAAATATATTTTAAAGAATATTGAACTATTTAATCACACCCACTCAGAGGTATTTAGCACAATAATTACCCATATGATAATTATTCGCATTAATACTTACATTAACATCAAGATGGATGAAACGGTTTATTAATATGAACAAACTGATATTACTACCACTCACAATATTAACTTTTAATGCATACTCGTCTGACATAACTACTTTTGAAGAAGTTTTAGTTAAAGCTAAAAAAGAGCCAATATTAAATAAAGCCAATATAGAAATTAGTAACAAAGAAATAGACAATGAAATGGCTGGAGATATAAATGACTTAGTTAAAGGCGAATTAGGAGTCTCTGTTGTACAAAAGGGAAGGGCCGGAACGAGTGGTTTCAATATTCGAGGAGTGAGTGAAGATAGGGTCGCCATTCTAGTTGATGGTATTCATCAGGGTGAATCTTTTGATAATGAAATTTATAAGGGGTATGGTTATTTTAATGGTTCTATTAATGACATTGAATTAGATTCTGTGAAATCTGTAGCAATAAAAAAAGGTTCTGATTCACTATTCACCGGTTCTGGCAGTTTAGGTGGTTCAGTTTCATTTAAAACAAAAGATGCGGAAGATATAATATTACCAAGTAACCAGTACGGATTTTATAATAAAACCGTATATGGAAGTAAAAATAATGAAACAAAAAACACCACGGGAATTGCATTTAAAAAAGAATATGGTGATTTGTTGGTTTTATATACT
Organism: Moritella viscosa; assembly: GCF_900120065.1. Classification (NCBI taxonomy): domain Bacteria; kingdom Pseudomonadati; phylum Pseudomonadota; class Gammaproteobacteria; order Alteromonadales; family Moritellaceae; genus Moritella; species Moritella viscosa. Next base: position 25,583 of record NZ_FPLG01000005.1, on the reverse strand, counting down.
GATGTCAATGGACATGAATTAGAAACAAGAGATCGAGGTGTAGATATTTATGGTCCAGCCAGATCTCGCCCAGATCCTGTAGACAATAAATCATTTAATTTACTCGTAAAGTCACAATTAAAACCAAATAAAAATAATAATATAATTATGACTTATGAACAATTCAAATCAAATAAAGATATTAATGAAAAATCTTGGGCAATATATGGCAATGATCATCGTTTAATTAATAGCTCAGTTGATAGACGTCGTTATTCTATCGAATGGGAACATTTAAGTAATAATGTTTATTTCGATAAGTTATCTACAAAAATATATAATCAAAAAATAGACCAGACTGATGATAGTTACGTTTATGATTTTAAAGGTGAGAAATTAACTAAAAATTATAAGCGAAGTATAAAGCAAGATTCATTCGGTATTGAACAAAAAGTAACAAGTAAAAGTTATAATTTATTTTCACTTCCGATGAAAAATAATTTCATGCTTGGTTACCAACGCAAGAAGCTTCAAAATGACAATATTGACATTCTTATTAGTAGTTGGAGCGGTAAATCCGTCAGTAAAAATAACATTATTGAACCCGTTACCACTGATTCATTTTATATGGCTGCGACTCATGAGATGCTTATTTCTGATTCTGAATTAATATCATTTGGAGCTAGATATGATCAATTTAACAATGATGTAAGCCTGAGCGGGAAGAACACATTTAATCATCTTTATGGAAAAGAGTTAACGGTTCCGAAGGATACACGTTTCTCTGGTCTTAGTTTATCTGCTATTTATGATAATCAATTAACCGATGAAATAAATATAAAATATAAAATAAACAGTGGTTTTAGAGCACCTACTGCAACCGAGTTATATTTTTCATACGGAGGTAAGGAGTCGGCGAATAGAATCGAACCTAATCAAAGCTTGAAACAAGAAACAGGTTTGACGAACGAATTTAATTTTGAATATACTGCGGACGATTGGAAATTATCTTTAAATCCTTATTATACTTACTATCGCGGATTTATTGACTTAAAGCCCAAAGACAAAAAAATGCTAAACAAATATTATATTCCAGGTAGTACACATAAAGGGACTCAAAAGTATTGGATTCAAAATTACATGCAGTATACAAATGTAAATAAAGCTTACATTTATGGTTTAGATATTAATTTTGAGTTTAACTTATCAACGTTGTTAAATGTTTATAATGATATTAAATATGAATCTAAGTTAAGTTATAGTAAAGGAAAGGGAAGTGATGGTGATTATTTAATGGGCGTTAATCCATTAGAGTTTATTAATAATATTATTTACAACACAGATACATATAGACTTGGCTTATACACTAATTACATAACTCAAAAAAATCCTAAAGACACCGTTCGAGATGGAAAAGAATGGAAATATACAAGTGATAGTGTTTTCTTAGTTGATTTAGTGATGAACTACGCTATAACAGATAATATAAAAATCAGTGGCGGCCTATTTAACATATTAGATAAAAAGTATAAAACTTGGGATTCAGTAAGAAGCATTCCAAAATTTGGTACAACGAATATGGTTGACCTTGCAGAAAAAGGGCTGAATAGATTTACGGCTCCAGGTATTAATTATAAATTAGGCTTAGAAATAAACTTCTAAATATGATGAATAGATGATAATAACACCCTTTTCAATTAAAGGGGGGGTGTTATATTTTAGATTATAAAAAGAGATGAATTTTAATAGTTAATTTTACTCTATGATATCAATGATTTTTGTAACATACTTCTAGGGAATCGACATGAATATGCCGAGATACATTATTGCAGGCGGAGTGGCTTTGGCTTCCCATGCTGCGCTGCTATTTGTCGTACCAGAAAATAAAGCGATAATAATACCGTCTGGAGCAAATACGACATCTGTATCTATTAATTTTTTTACGCCTTCAGTTGCACAATCAAAATCACTACCAGAGGAAACAGTTACAACTGAGGCTGTAATAGAGCCTCCTAAACCCGTAGAAAAAACGAAACCAAAAGTTACACCGCCAAAAACAAATAAAAAAGTAGTAGATAACGCACCTAAAAAAATTAAAAAGCAACCTAAAAAAGATACATCAAAAATGGAGAATGAAAAAAAGGAAAAAGCAACAAATGAACTACTTAAGGATACTCTAGTAGAAGAAAAACCAAAAAAATCTGTGGCTAAACCTGCAGGACAAGAACCAGAAATTAAACCACAAGCCCCTAAGAAAGGAATCAGTAACAAACCTATTTTGATTAATAAGCCTTCATTTCTTTCCCGCCCTACTCAACCTCGATATCCGAGAATGGCGAGTCGGCGTGGTATTGAAGGGGTAACAATATATGAAGTTTGGCTTGATGATAATGGTAGTCAAATCAAACAAATTCTAATCTCATCATCAGGTGAATTATCATTAGATAAAGCAGCACTCCGTGCTATTAAAAAATGGCGATTTTCTCCTTATATTATTAATGGTAGAGCAATCGCCCATCGCATAAAAATCCCCGTTCGTTTTAAATTGGATCAATGATGGAACAACTAAATAATCTTCAAGAACAGCTAGGCCTAATGACGTGGCCATTAGTAATTTGCTCATTACTTACAACTATCATTATCATAGAAAGACTTATTCAAGTAATGATTAGCTTAGGCGTTGGTAAAAGAGATATTAGACAACGACTTTCTCTAATTTCACCTACAAATGCTTCTGCAATTGAATCTTTAGCTGAAAATTTAGTCTCTCGCCGCCCCCTATTATATAAAGCCGTGGCAATGTTATTGTCTCATCACTCATTTTCAAAAATGTTGCGTGAAGATGCTGCAAATATGTGGTTACAGGAAAAACGTCACCAGTTGCATTCAGGGCTTAGGTTATTGACTTTAATTGGTGCGATTAGTCCGCTTATTGGATTATTAGGAACTGTTTTAGGCTTAATAGATATGTTCAGAGGCGTCGCAGCTTCGACTGCTAGCATTACACCTAACGACTTAGCTGATGGATTAGGACTTGCAATGCGAACGACTGCAGCCGGACTTATAGTTGCTTTACCTGCCATTGCAGGTGCACAACTTCTAGGGCTCTGGGCAGACCGCCTTGTGGCAAAGTTGGAGCATACACTTAATTTTGTAAACTTATGGTTAGAAGGTATTTCAATGATTCATGTTCCACAAAAAAAATTAATTATAGAGCATGAACAACAAATAAAAATGGATACTCTATGATCAAAGTATCTCAAAACACATCGAGTACAGAGTTAATCCCAGATCTAACACCACTACTTGATATCATTTTTATTGTAATGGTATTTTTATTATTAACGGCTTCAGTTCGCTTGGAGTCATTAGATGTTGAACTTCCTAGTTCTGACTCTCAAGTCGTTTCTGAGGTAGATAAAGAATCTTTAACCATTAATATCCTCAATGAATCACCTTTTTGGGCCATTAACGGTAAAAAATATATTAATTGGAAAAATTTTACATTGGATTTACTTGAAGAAACGACATCGGATCATAAAAAGCCGATTGTAATTGGAGCCGAAAAAACAGCGGATATTCAACATCTCGTTAAGCTATTGGCCTTCCTTCAAGAACATGGTATCAAAGCAACACAATTACTAACAGAGGATAAATAATTGATTATTTTGGCTAATAAATAGATTTAATTACTATTTTAATATTTTAATAGTCCGAACTAGACGGCGATAATCAGTATCGTCGATAGCATCACGCATTATACATAATGACTGAACGTGCCCCTTATTTAAGCTGATATAACTTAACTGAATAAAGAGATCGGCACTTCGAGAATCTTTGCTGAACACAAATAACTCACCACCAGCGTCAAACTGGATATAACCACTGGTGAAATAGGTAAAACTGGGACGGCGTAGCCAGTGTTGCCTGCATTGATAACCACACAAAACAATAATGACTACGGTATAAAGCAATTGTAATGATATAAGGATCTGCCAATTTAATAGCAAACCAAGTACCAAGCTATGTATAACAATACACAGCAACAACCAGTATTTAGATGGGCGTAACGTGACGCTACACTTTAACTCTTGAGACAATTTTATTCATCATATAAGCTAACTCTGGATCTTCACACTTTTCATGACCCATTGCCCAAGCAAATAACTGCGGATCTTCGCCTTCTAACAAGCGTTGGAAAATCAATTTATCTTCATCTGATAAATCATCATAAGCTTCATCCACAAACGGACGAAATAATACATCTAATTCCAGCATGCCACGGCGACAAGCCCAGCGTAAACGCGCCTTTGAATCTAACTTAGTCATTTTTTTCCCTTATCGTATTGTCCATGGTCTAATTCTATCATAAAAATAAACAAGATCTTCTAAAGACAAATGCTTGCGTTCACTCTACCATAGAGAAAACCAGCCAGAGAAGAGTAAACAATGACGCAATTTAATAAACTGATCCTAGCATCAACAGACGTATTACCAAATGTGATCGTAAGCGAGCTATCGCACTGGGGATTAATGACGGCAACAGGTGAGCAGCGTTTAAGTTATTTACAAGGACAATTGACTTGTGATCTGGTGGGCTTAGAAGACCAACAAACAACTTGGGGTGGTCATTGCGATCCAAAAGGAAAACTGTGGTCAACATTCCAAGTAGCTAAAAAAGGCAATTCGTTTTATTTCATCATGCGCAAAGACGCATTAGCGATCACCCTGCCTGAATTAAAGAAATACGCGGTATTCTCAAAAGTAGAACTGACCGATGCCTCTGCATTCTGTAATCTTTACGGTATCGCTGGCGAACAAGCAGAGCAGTGGTTGAACAAGACCTTCACGATTACGTTAGGCAAAGAGGCAGTAACCCATTTACCGAATGGCTTTATCATGCGACTTATTGGTGATACACCACGCTTCTTAGTATTATTACAAAAAAGTGATGCTTCATTACAACAGATCAACCAACACTTGGCAGAAGCCGCTACTGATGATGGTTCATTCTGGGATGCACTGGATATTCTAGCAGCAGCCCCCATTGTAGGAGCAGCAATGAGCAGCGTACAAATCCCACAAGCATTCAATCTACAAGCCTATGATGGCATTAGTTTCACTAAAGGGTGTTACACAGGACAGGAAACGGTCGCACGCGCTAAATACCGTGGCACGAACAAGCGTGCAATGGCGATCTTAACAGGCCCAACGGAAGCGAACGTAAACAGTGGTGATAACATTGAATTACAACTGGGTGAAAATTGGCGTAGTACAGGCAAGGTCAACTTAAGCTACCGTTATAGCGATGGCGTACAGCTTATCTCGAGTGTTATGCCAAATAATCTTGAAACAGATAGTGTATTTAAAATTACCGATAACGAATCAAACTTAGCGTTCTTACCATTACCGTATTCGCTGGTTGAAACAGACTAACTCATACTTGATGCTGTAAACCACAGTACAAGACATAAAAAAGCCAGTCACATAACGTGACTGGCTTTTTAAAATAACTAATTAGCTATTTGCTTGTGGACGCATTGCAGGGAATAAGATCACGTCACGAATAGTATGTGTATTAGTAAACAACATAGCTAGACGGTCAATACCAATACCTTGACCTGCTGTTGGTGGTAAACCGTGCTCTAGTGCAGTAATGTAATCTGCATCGTAGTACATCGCTTCATCATCACCCGCATCTTTTGCGTTAACTTGTGCTTTGAAACGTTCGTCTTGGTCTTGCGCATCGTTAAGCTCAGAGAAACCATTTGCAACTTCACGGCCACCGATGAAGAACTCAAAACGGTCAGTGAAGAATGGGTTGTCATCGCTACGACGTGCTAGTGGCGATATATCAGCTGGGTAGCCAGTGATAAATGTAGGCTGGATCAGTTGTGGTTCAGCTGTTTCACCAAAGATTTCTTCCAGTAATTGACCACAAGTCCAGAATTTTTCAACGGTCATGTGTAGTGATTTCGCAATAGAAACCATTAACTCACGATCTTGAACACCTTCATTAGTCAATGCTTGGATAACTTCGTGCTCAGGGTTGTACTGTTTGATCGCATCTAGCATGCTAATACGTGCGTATTTGCCACCAAACTCAACAGTCTCATCACCGTAAGGCATAGATGTCGCGCCTAAAACTTCAACCGCAACAGTGCTTAGCATTTCTTCAGTGAAATCCATAAGGTCATTGTAATCAGCGTAAGCTTGGTAGAATTCCATCATAGTGAACTCTGGATTATGACGCGGAGATAGACCTTCGTTACGGAAGTTACGGTTGATTTCGAATACACGATCAAAACCACCAACCACTAAACGCTTAAGGTATAGCTCTGGTGCTACACGTAAATACATTTCTTGATCAAGTGCATTATGGTGCGTGATAAATGGACGCGCTGTTGCGCCACCTGGGATCACATGCATCATTGGCGTTTCAACTTCCATGTAATCTTTTGATACCATGAAGTTACGGATAGCTGATACAAGCTTAGAACGTACGATGAATGCATTACGTGATTCAGCGTTTACGATCAGATCAACATAACGCTGGCGGTAACGCATTTCTTGATCAGTTAGACCGTGGAATTTTTCAGGTAATGGACGTAGCGCTTTAGTTAATAGCACGTACTCTGTCATTTCAACGTAAAGGTCGCCTTTACCAGACTTGTTTAGTGCGCCAGTAATACCTACGATATCACCAATATCTAAACCACCAAGATCAGCTTTTTGTGCTTTTTGTACGTCTTTCGATGCATATGCTTGAATACGACCAGATGTATCTTGGATAGCAAGGAAAGGACCACGTTTCGCCATGATACGACCAGCAATGCTTACCACATGCTGCATTTCAACTAATTCTTCTTTCGACTTTTCGCCAAATTCTGCCTGTAAATCTGCTGACTTATCTTTTACGCGAAAGTCGTTAGGGTGGCCATTTGCTTTACAGTTCGTGCGGATATGATCTAATTTCGCGCGACGTTCTGCAATCAGTTTGTTTTCATCTTGTAACTGTTCAGTCATTGTTTAACCCTATTTTTTACAGGCCTGATTTCAGGCTGGCTTCAATAAATTTGTCTAAATCACCGTCTAAAACGGCTTGTGTATTGCGTGTTTCAACACCAGTACGTAAATCTTTTACGCGTGAGTCATCCAGTACGTATGAACGGATCTGACTGCCCCAACCGATATCTGACTTAGCATCTTCTGCGATTTGCTTTTCCGCGTTTTGTTTTTGCATTTCGTACTCAAACAATTTTGCACGCATTTGTTTCATCGCAGCATCTTTGTTCTTATGTTGAGAACGATCGTTTTGGCATTGTACAACAAGATTAGTGGGTAAGTGAGTAATACGTACCGCAGATTCTGTTGTATTTACATGCTGACCACCTGCGCCAGAAGCGCGGTAAACGTCAATACGTAAATCAGATGGATTCAAATCAATCTCGATGCTGTCATCTATTTCTGGATATACAAATATCGATGCAAACGAAGTATGACGACGGCCGCTTGAATCAAATGGTGATTTACGCACTAAACGGTGTACACCTGTTTCAGTACGTAACCAACCATAAGCATATTCACCACCTAAACGGATAGTGGCACCTTTGATTCCAGCTACATCGCCAGCTGAGACTTCGATCAGCTCAACTTTAAATTTGTGTGCCTCACCCCATCGTAAGAACATACGTAATAGCATGTTTGCCCAATCTTGGGCTTCAGTACCACCCGAGCCAGATTGGATATCAAGATAACAATCATTTGCATCATGTTTGCCAGAAAACATACGACGAAACTCAAGTTTAGCCAGTTGTGCTTCTAAACCTACAATTTCATGTTGTGCTTCAGCAAATGTTTCTTCGTCTTCAGCTTCAACTGCCAGTTCAACTAAGCCTTCAACGTCATCACAACCCGTGCCTAGATCATCAATCGTCTTTACAATCAATTCTAATGACGCGCGTTCTTTACCTAATTCTTGCGCTCGTTTAGGGTCACTCCATACTTCCGATGACTCTAATTCAGCAGATACCTCTTCTAGACGCTCTTTGCTTGCATCGTAGTCAAAGGTACCCCCGAAGCAGCTCGGCGCGTTCGCCTAGCTCCTTTAATTTATTCAGTACTGGATTTACTTCAAACATGATTCAGCTCTACTTTAGTTGTACTTAGCATGATGAATGCAAATATCGATATGTTTATCAGCATTCCGCTAAGTATATAGCTCTAACTATGGGATTTTATACAACAGCAAATTTTACCGAATTCACTCACGGATATACAGAGGAAGATTAAGAAAACAGCAAATTAATCGATAATATAAGAAAATAAATAGGAATAAATAAAAACGAGGGAAAATATGACGGCAGTAAAAGAATAAAATAGCAAAAAGCCAGGCTACTGGAGCATGGCTTAGAAATAATGACAACCAACGAAATTAGCTGACTTGGCTACACTGATTATTATTTTCTGCCAACACTTGCAGAATATCTCCACGACGAATGATACCAACCAATTGGCGATTTTCAACAACAGGGTAGACACTCAAGTTATCTTTTGTCATACGAATTGCGATATCAATGATACTGTCTTGTGGCGATACGCTAACGACAATTTTGGTCATCACATCGTTCACAATAGCAGGTTTATCGCAGTGATAACTTCCACTAATAAGTGCTTGTAGGCAATCTGATTCAGAGACAAAACCAATCACTTCATTTTTCGAATTCACCACAGGCACGGCATTAATCTGATGTTTAGTAAACAAATCAACCACGGCGACCAGTGACGTGCCGCATGGAATACTCGGAGCTTTAATTTTCATTTCATTTATTACGCGTTGCATAGTCATAGCCTATATCCTTATCTTAAAGCAGGATTGCTGTAGAAGAAGAAATAACTATAACTGCAAATGACAAATAGCTAAAGGCGATTAAACCTGACATTTCAATCGCCAAAAACTATCAAACTAGCTTTATAAATAAATACGATTAGCGTAATGGCTGTAAATGCTCAACCATAAACTGCAAACTGCGCTTACCACGGAACTCATTAACATCCAATTTATAGGCTAACTCGATCTTCTGTACCGAAGCATCAGGCCATACTTCTAAATCAACATTAAAAGCAATCGCATCCACCAGAGGTCCACCACTTTCAGGTTCCAACATCATTTTTAAATGTTTTTTACCCACAAGGCGTTGCTCACGTAATTTAAACGTACCATCAAAGATCGGCTCAGGGAACATCTGCCCCCAGGGTGCTGCTTCTTTGATTAGTTCAGCTGTTGGCAATGACAGTTGCTCGCTCGGTAGTTCACCATCACTTAATACCACACCAGTTAACTGCTCTTCAGTTAATAGTTCCTGCACTAAAGCGTTAAACTGTCTCGAAAACTCATCATAACAATCAAGATGTAAAGACAAACCAGCCGCCATCGCATGCCCGCCGAATTTCAAGATCATGCCCGGATTACGGATATCAAGTAACTCTAAAACATCACGTAAGTGCAAGCCAGGTATTGAACGTGCTGACCCTTTTATTTCCCCTTCACCTGCATCAGCAAAAGCGATAACAGGGCGGTGGAAACGCTCTTTAATCCGAGATGCAACTAAGCCAACCACACCTTGATGCCAATCATCTTGAAATAAACAAATACCATAAGGTACTTGCCCTGCATCAAAATCGACACTTTTTAGGATAGCTAACGCTTCTTGCTGCATCGAGTTCTCAATTTCTTTACGTTCTTCATTCAGACTATCAAGTTCACCAGCAAAACGACGCGCGTTATTGAGGTCTTCACATAGCAGCGTTGCTACGCCAACGGACATGTCATCTAAGCGTCCAGCAGCATTTAACCTTGGTCCTAATGCAAAACCAAGATCGCTTGCGCAAAGCTGAGCTTGATTACGATTGGCAATTTCGATCAAAGCTTTAATGCCGGGTCGACATTTATCGACGCGAATACGCTGTAAACCTTGATGCACTAAAATACGATTATTAGCATCTAATGGGACAACGTCGGCAACCGTACCCAACGCAACAATGTCCAGCAGACAGGCTAAATTAGGTTCTGTTAAACCTTGCTTAGTAAACCAATCTTGTTCACGCAGTGCACTTCGTAATGCCAACATGACATAAAAGGCAACACCTACGCCTGCAAGATTTTTGCTTGGGAATGTACAGCCGTGTTGATTGGGATTAACAATTGCATCGGCATCCGGTATTTCGTTACCCGGCAAATGGTGGTCGGTCACTAGCACTTTAATGTCTAACGTTTTCGCTGCAGCAACACCCGCAATGCTAGAAATACCGTTATCCACAGTCATGATCAATTGCGCACCATTGGCTGCAGCAAGATCAACAATTTCAGGACTTAAGCCATAACCAAATTCAAAGCGATTGGGTACTAAAAAATCAACATTACGATAGCCTAGCATTTTAAAACCAAGCATCGACAATGCCGTACTTGTTGCGCCATCGGCATCAAAATCACCAACAATGATAATACGTTGATTTTGTACTAATGCGCTAACTAATAAATCACACGCGGCAGTCATACCTTTAAGCTGATTCGGACGTAATAAGTTTTTAGCGCCTTTCTCTAATTCTTGATCTGACTTCACACCACGACTGGCATAAATTTGGCGTAATAATGCAGGCACCGCTGCTGATATACCGTCACAATCTACATTATCGCGACGTTTAATTTGTTTTTTCAAGATTTATCCATGTTTTTGAGCATACTAAGAAGCTGTTCAGCAGGCACGTAACCCGGTTGCATTTGTCCGTTTTCCAAAACAATTGCAGGCGTACCCGTCACGCCTAAACGTCGACCAAGCTCATATTGCTGTGCAACTGTATTTGTACACATTTCAGGAATGACTTTGCCACCACGTTTTGCGTTGTTCATCGCTTGCGCACTGTCTTCGGCACACCAAATTGACGCCATATCTTGATAAGTCTTAGAGTTGAGACCACCTCGTGGAAATGCTAAATATTTAACACTAATACCAAGCTGGTTCAGTTGCGCGACTTCGTTATGTAGCTTACGACAGTAACCACAGTTAATATCGGTAAATACCGTTATGCTGTACTTTTCGTTTTCGGCAGGGTAATTAATCGTATCACCTGCGAATTCTTGTATTGCTTGCTGGCGTACTTTACTCATTGCTTGTTCTGTGAGATCCGTAACCCCGTTTTCATTAACTTGGTAAAGTGAACCTTGGATAAGATTAGACGCATCAGCATTCACATAAAAGATACCTTGATCGGTAGCGACTTCAAACAAGCCAGGGATAACACTGTCACTTACACTTGATACTTTAAAGTTAAGTTTCTCAGCTAATAAGCGTGAAATATCTTGGTGATCTGCTGATAATGCGACATTGGTAGGTTGTTCAGTATGAACCGCCGGAGTGGTCATTAACGTCTGCTCAGGACTACCATTGATCCCAAGTAAAAAGCTCCCCACTAAACCTACAGCAATGGCTGTAATCATTACTTTCTTTAACATATGTTCTCCGCTCTTATCCTTAATGGCTATCTATACAAGATAAATTAACAGAATTTATTATTTATCACTAGCCTTAATCCTTGCTAATGTCACGTCATCAACACTATTAAGCACGAGGATGGTGCTCACTATGCAGTTGCTCTAATCGTGCTGTTGCCACATGCGTATAAATTTGCGTTGTAGATAAATCGCTATGGCCAAGTAACATTTGCACGACACGCAGATCAGCACCATAGTTCAATAAATGGGTCGCAAACGCATGGCGTAAAGTGTGCGGTGATAAATGCGTAGTAATACCTGCGACTTGTGAGTAATGCTTAAGACGATGCCAGAAAGTTTGCCGAGTCATAAAGTTGCCACGTTTTGAGGGAAACACCACATCGGACGTTAACCCTTTTAATAACGTTGCGCGACCTTCGGCAATAAAGCGCTCAGTCCAATACACAGCTTCTTCACCCATAGGTACCAAGCGTTCCTTACCGCCCTTACCTGTTACACGCACTAACCCTTGGCGTAAACTCACTGATTCCATGCTCAAGCCAACTAATTCCGATACGCGTAACCCTGTGGCATATAACAATTCCATCATGGCTTTATCACGTAATTGGATCGGATCGTCTAACTCTGGTGCAGCCAATAATGCATCCACTTCCGCTTCAGATAAATCATCCGGTAAACGCTGCGGTAGTTTTGGGCTGGTGAGTAATGCCGTCGGATCATCATCTCGCATCTGTTCGCGATAAAGATATTGATAAAAACGACGAATTGCACTCAACTGTCGCGAGGTACTACTGGCTTTGTAACCTAAATCAAAACGACTTGCCATAAATGCTTGTATTTCAAGACGATCAACGGTTAATAATTGCTGCTTATGTTGCGCTAACCAGTGATGATATTGGCTTAAATCATTACGGTAAGAGGCCAGGGTATTATCTGACAATCCACGCTCATGCCACATAATATCTAAAAACTGTTCTATTATTTCAATCTTTTCCAAGCGAATGCCCTATGCTGCTATTACGATTAAAAGTACAAGTACGATTACAATTGCCATCACTATTTTATCAGTATAACAACACTGTATAAATAAACATGAATTATAGTACAATTATCTCATGTTACTATGCGTAACGATGAGCAAGTGATCGCTCAGTGCAGGATTAACACATAGTATTTATAACAATAGTATGATTAGCAACACTGTCTTTGGATGTAAATAATGAAAATCGGTTTATATTACGGCTCCACTACTTTTTATACCACCATAGCTGCGGAAAAGATCCAAACTGAAATTGGTGCAGAACTTGTCGACTTACATGACATAAAAGACTCGGGTTTTACTGATATAGAAACCTATGACATCGTTCTATTTGGTATTTCGACTTGGGATTATGGTGAGCTTCAGGAAGACTGGGGTGATCTGTGGTCTGATATTGCAGGTATTAACCTAGCAGGGAAAACGGTAGCGTTATTTGGTCTTGGTGATCAAGTTAACTACAGTGAATGGTATCTGGACGCGATGGGCATGCTGTTTGACGAGTTGCAAGGTAAAGACATCCACTTTATCGGCCAGTGGCCAAATCAAGGTTATGAGTTTGTGGCTTCAAAAGCACTAACCGAAGATGAAAGCCAGTTTTTCGGTCTTGCCCTCGATGAAGACAGCCAGTACGATCAAACTGATGAGCGCATTGCCAATTGGACCTTACAGATACTCGAAGAAATTGAAGCATATTTTTCTTAATTAATAATGAGTTAACACCATAAAAAAGGCCGCTGCTATCCAAGATAGCAACGGCCTTTTTGTTATTCATTGACAAGCAATGATTATTTTACAGCAGAACCCTTCATGTAATTGAAGAAGTCACTCTCTGGAGAAATAACTAATACATCAGACTTATTGCTAAAGCTCTTAGAATAAGCTTGTAAGCTACGCAAGAAACCATAAAATTCGGCATCTTTATTGTACGTATCAGCATAAATCTTCGCTGCATCTGCATCACCTTTACCACGTAGTTCACGTGCTTGACGGTTTGCGTCAGCAAGCATTACGGTTACTTTCGCATCCACTGCTGCTTTTAAGATCTCAGCTTGTTCATAACCTTGCGAACGATGTTCTTTCGCTACAGCATGACGCTCTGCACTCATACGTTGGAAGATACTGTTACTGACTTCCTCTGGTAGATTGATCTGCTTAATTCGTACATCTTCAACCAGAATACCTAGCTCAGATGAACGTGCCATACGTTTCAATGCCGTTTCCATTACTTCGCCACGTTGGCCAGAAACGATATCTTTAATAGTACGGTTACCAATTTCATTACGTAGACCATTGGTAATTTTACGTTGTAATAAAGACTCTGCTTGTAAGAAGTTACCGCCATTAGTTGCTAGGTAAAATTTCTCAAAGTCTTCAATACGCCATTTCACGTAAGAATCGATAATTAAATCTTTCTTCTCAGAAGTAACAAAACGGTCAGCGTTACCATCAAGCGTTTGTAAACGAGAGCTTAACACGCGAATTGAATCGATAAAGGGTACTTTAAAGTTCAGGCCCGGAAGGTAAACCTTCGCTTCATCACCTGTTTTAAGTACTTTACCAAAACGAACTACTAGCGCACGTTCACCTTCGTTTACTACAAAGAAAGACGAAAAACCAAGTAATAGCACAAGTACTAAAATAACTGCTTTTAATTGATTCATAGCTTAGTTTCTCCCTGTGTTAAAACGATCAGGACGAACATTACTACTATTCGTATCTGGATACTGATAACGGTTATTTGATTTCGCTGGTTGTTGCGGTGCTGCTACTGTGTTTGCCGCACGAGCCGGTTTACTGTCCGCATTAGCGCTCATGATCTTATCTAATGGTAGATATAACATGTTGCCAGTACCTTTAGTATCAACCACAACTTTCGTTGTATTTGAATAAACCGCTTCCATTGTTTCTAGATATAAACGTTGACGCGTTACTTCCGGTGCAAGCTGATACTGTGGCAATAGACTTTCGAAACGTGCTACTTCACCTTGTGCTTTTAACACAATTTGCTGTTGGTAGGCTTGTGCTTCTTGTTCAATACGCTTCACTTGACCACGTGCTGTTGGTTCAATTGCACGTGCATAAGCTTCGGCTTCACGGATATAACGCTGTTCATCTTCTTGTGCAGAAATCGCATCATCGAATGCATCTTTAACTGCTTCCGGTGGGCGTGCAGACAAGAAGTTGACATCAACAAGTTCAATACCCATGTGATACTCACCAATGATAGATTCAATGTTTTCACGGGTACTTTGACGTACAACTTCACGACCCGTTGTGATCACATCATCCATTGTCGTATGACCGATAACGAAACGTAATGCACTGTCAATTGCTTGATGTAAGCTATCATCCGGATTTGTCACGCTAAATAGATATTCACGCGAGTTAATAACACGATATTGAATATCCATTTTTACGTCAACAACGTTTTCATCTTTAGTTAACATTGAACCAGCAGCAGGCATAGAGCGAATGCTCTTAACGTCAACAGGAATCACACGATCAACAAACGTCGGTAACCAAGATAAACCCGGTTCAACCGTTTGTGAATACTGACCTAAACGTAATACCACGCCACGTTCAGCTTCTTTGATCGTATAGAAACCACTGACCACCCAGATCACGGCAAGTACACCAAGTACCAGAGAGACACCAACTTTATTAAAGTTAGCACCGCCTGAAAACTTACCGCCTTTACCGCCACCGAACTTACTGGTTAGCTTTTTAAATACTTCGTCAAGATCAGGGGGTCCCTGCTCTTTCCCTTTTTGTCCCCAAGGGTCGCGATCTTTATTACCGCCATTTCCGGGCTCATTCCAAGCCATTTGCATCTCCATTACCAGATAGTTTCGGGAAAATATTAATGATATCAGCCTAGTGCTGAAGGATAAAATCTTCAATGTTATTACATTTGTGTTTTTTCAAACGTTGCCAATCAATCATAGTCATTCTAATGTCGAGTAGCCAGTCACCATTTTCAGAAAACGCTTCATGTTCAATACAATCGAGATTATATAGATGGCTGACGACATTACCTTGCATTGCGGGTAACTGTAACCTCACCACTTTCATGGTACTTGCCAGTAACTCCGTCAATGCTTGATATAAAAACGCTGTACCTTCGCCTGACATTGCAGATAGCCATACACTAACTGGCTTACCTTCGTCATCATAATCAATACGACAACGACCATCATCAAGCTTATCGACTTTGTTATATACCATTAAAACAGGTACTTCACCCGCATCAATCTCTGTTAATACCGAATTCACTTCTGTAATATTACCGCGCATGTTTTCATCTGCACAATCAATTACATGTAAAAGTAGATCCGCTTCTCGCGTTTCCGTTAATGTGGCTTTAAAAGCAGCAACTAAATCATGTGGCAAGTGACGAATAAAGCCAACCGTATCCGCTAAAACCACTTCACCAACATCGGCAACCGCAATACGGCGTAATGTTGGATCTAACGTCGCAAACAATTGATCCGCAGCATACACTTTAGAATCAGTGAGACGATTAAACAGGGTCGATTTACCTGCATTCGTATAACCTACTAACGAAATTGTCGGTATTTCACGACGCTTACGTGAGCGACGACCTTGATCACGTTTGGTTACCACTTTATCTAAACGACGTAAAATACTGTCCATACGCACGCGTAATAAACGACGATCCGTTTCAAGCTGAGTTTCACCTGGACCACGCATACCGATACCGCCTTTTTGGCGTTCTAAATGCGTCCAACCTCGAATTAATCGGGTCGACATGTGGCGCAGCTGCGCTAATTCGACTTGTAATTTACCTTCATGAGTACGAGCTCGTTGAGAAAAAATATCTAAAATCAAACCTGTACGGTCAACAACACGACATTCCAGTAACGCTTCTAAGTTACGTTCTTGGCGTGGTGCTAAAGCATGATTAAAGATAACAATATCTGCTTGATGAAGCTTTACAGCTTCAGCAATTTCTTCTGCTTTACCTGAACCAACAAAATATTTAGGGTGTGGTCTTGAACGCGAACCTGTTACTACAGATAACGCATTCACACCAGCAGAGGAAACCAGCATTTCTAATTCATGCAGATCTTCTCGGTTGCCCTCATCATTAAAGTTAACGTGCACTAATATGGCACGTTCACCTGCTTCATGGCGATCAAACAACTTCACGACTCCCTATGAGTATATGACCCACAAGATTTTTTAATTTAAATTTCAAAGAATTATTTATCACTTTCACTTTCAGGTTGGATGCCATGTTGTAACGGACGTGCCGGTACAACAGTTGAAATAGCATGTTTATATACCATTTGGCTCACGGTATTTTTTAATAAGATAACAAATTGGTCAAATGACTCGATTTGTCCTTGTAACTTAATACCGTTAACTAAATAAATTGCGACAGGAATCCGTTCGCGACGTAATGCATTCAAAAACGGGTCCTGCAATGATTGTCCCTTAGCCATTAATAGTTTCCTTTTAAAATTAGATTTTTATTATAATGAAAATATAACCGATAATTATCAGTATACTACTTAAAAATAGGCACTAGCCAACTGATAATAAAACTTTTTCTAAATTGTTATCTGCTTTGGAGTCTAACCACGTTAGATCGTTCCAACTTTTTAACCACGTCATTTGACGCTTTGCTAATTGTCTTGTTGCTACCACACCACGAAATACCATCTCATCATGATCCATTTTACCATCAAGGTATTCCCACATCTGGCGATAACCGACACAGCGCATCGAGGGTAAATCAAGGTGCAGGTCATCACGTTGATACAAGGCTTGCACTTCTGCTTCAAAACCTGCTTCTATCATCAACTTAAAACGACGTTCGATACGCTCATGTAATACGGTTTTATCGGTTGGCGCAATAGCAAATTGTGCTACGTCATAAGGTAATGCTTCACCTTTTTGTTGGGTTAATTCAGTTAATGATTTACCCGTTAGCCGATAAACTTCAACCGCCCGGCAAACACGCTGTGCATCATTTTTATGTAAACGCGCTGCAGACTCGGGATCATATAAAGACAGTTCTTGATGTAATGCTTCCCAGCCACGCAGTTTTGCGTCCGCTTCAATGGCCAGCCTAATTTCAGGCACCGATGTCGGTACCGGCGATAAACCTTCAAGTAATACTTTAAAATAAAGCATAGTGCCGCCAACAAGTAGCGGTATTTTTCCTGCTTCTGTGATCGCTTGCATATGTTTTAAGGCATCAGCACGAAAATCAGCGGCTGAATAACTCATAGCAGGATCAATAATATCAATTAAACGGTGTGGCGCTTGTGCTAATTCTGCCGCCGTTGGTTTTGCACTACCGATATTCATGTCTTTATAAATCAATGCTGAATCAACACTGATAATTTCACACGGTAGTTGTTTTGTTAACTCAATAGCAAGATCAGTTTTACCTGACGCCGTTGGCCCCATTAAAAAGATAGCTTTTGGTAATGGTTTAGTTTGCTGTTGAGTCACAGTTAAATCTCTCTATTACAGACATATAGTCAAGTTTCTCAAATAGTTTAGAACTATATTGCTGTTGTACACAGCTATCTTGTTCGATAAATTGGCTATATATTTGAGTCGCTTGTTCCCAAGTAAATTTGGTCAATCCATGACTACCTTGTATTGCAAGCCAATGACACAAGGGGGCAACATCTGAGGCGCTAGCCTTTTCCGATAAATGGACTATCTGTTGCAATAACTCTGGTAACACAGCTGATAAATTTGCTTGGCGTAATTGTGCTGGCACCTTTCTAACGATAATGGTGGCGGCATTACTATAATTCAACTCTAAACCCAAACGATTAAGCAAATTTTGCTGATTTTTTGCTGTTTCGACAAAGTTTTTATCTAACTTAATCGATATTGGCAATAACAAAGGTTGTGATATAACCCCTTGCTCCCATGCTGCCAGCAATTGCATTTTACAATTAACCTGCCACATTGCCAGTACATCTGCGAGAAAAATAACATCATCATCTTGCAATAATAAATAATTATCTACAACTAAGCTGAGTAACTTCACTCGCGTAATATGTTGCTCGTTCGGCTGAGTATTCGACCCAACTTGACGCCCTTGGTTAACACTTGTAGTCGCGGTATTTCGTGCAGCTAGCTGCAGCTCCGTTATTTCAGCCTTACTGGGCTGTAATAAGTGATTGTACTGCTTAATAGCGCCTGCTGAAGGCTTATCTGGCATATATTGACGCTGCTGAGCATAATTCGACGACGTTGCACTTGTACTCGCCTGACGCGTATCGGTAACGCCATAACCATGCTGTTTTTGCATCGGCATAACATCATCATGTGCAAGGGTAACCGCGCTATCAACAATTCCCCCATGCGCTACACCATGACCAGTATTCTGTTCGTTAACACTGGTATTGCTACTGCTGTTGATAGATGCTTGTCCAGGATAACTAATCGCTTCCTGAACAGGTAACTCAGTCGTTGATATCGATGGGCTGACACCTTCAGTAATAGCTTTAAAAACACCTTGAAAGATAAAATCATGCACTAAACGCGCTTGATGAAAACGTACTTCATGTTTAGCCGGATGTACATTCACATCGACTTCACGTACAGACACTTCAATAAACAATACGTACGCTGGCGGCGCAGCAATACCAGTCGCTTCTTCATAAGCTTGACGTAATGCATGGTTGATCAGCTTATCTCGCATCATACGGCCATTAACATAACTGTATTGCACATCCATTGGCGCATTATCATGTGGTAAACCCACCCAGCCCCACAGTTTTATATCACTGTGTTCGCAGTTCAATGCCATGCAATTCGCCATAAAATTGGTACTAGTAATACTGGCAACACGACGTTCTTGTTGTTCGATGCTACTCGCGGGACGATAACTGCGGATCACTTTACCGTTATGCTTCAGTGTGATCTGTAAATCAAAGCGACTTAACGCAATACGTTTCACCAACTCATCAATATGATTAAATTCTGTTTTATCCGTACGTAAAAATTTACGACGAGCAGGCGTATTAAAAAATAAATCGATCACTTCAACCGTGGTACCGATCGGATGTGCCGCAGGTTTAATCTGAACCTGCATATCCCGGCCTTCTGCGTAGGCTTGCCATGCTTCCGTTTGCGCCTTGGTTCGAGAGGTAAATGTAAGTCGAGAAACCGAACTGATACTTGCTAATGCTTCACCACGAAAGCCAAGACTATCAATCGATTCTAGATCATCTAACGTAGCAAGCTTACTCGTAGCATGGCGGCTTAATGCCAGACCAAGTTGGTCTTTCTCCACCCCGCTCCCATTATCACGAAGTCGGATCAGTTTGGCACCACCCTTCTCAATATCAATATCAATACGCGTCGCGCCTGCATCTATACTGTTCTCAATAAGCTCTTTTACGACCGATGAAGGGCGTTCAACCACCTCACCCGCAGCAATTTGGTTAGCTAATCGAGGTGGTAATATTTGAATTGTCATGACACACCTAACTCGTTGGGATTTTTAATTTTTGACCAATAAATATAGTACTTTTAGTTAAGTTATTTAATTGCTTAATACGCCATTCTGTAGTGCCATAACTGCTGGCAATAACAGAAAGTGAGTCACCTTTTTTAACCACGTGAATACCATTTCGCATATACGCCAAATAAGTATCTTTAGGTGGTGCATTACGGAAATACAAGTAACTACCTTGTGCAATAGCGTTCGCAATTTTATACTGGTGGCTACTTGTCGTTAATTTTTTACCTTCTCGATAGTTGGTAACAAAGCCAGTTTCCACTAATAACGACGGAATATCCAATGACTTCAATACAGCCAAGCTTTGCTCATACGGCTTAGATTTATGCATATTAGTTACTTTCGCTAACTCGTGATGAATTAATGATGCAATGTTATAACCTGCACCTTGTGAATATTGCCGACCAAGATCGAGGAACGTATATTGTAAATCATCAGCACCGTTACTGTTTTTAATCGCATCACCTACGCCACCTAACAGTCCGTTGACATTATCGTCACGTAGCTTTTTCTTGAATTCATAATTCGCACGACCTTGCGATAAAATTAACGTTGATGCCCCCGATGGATTTGATGAAGTAAAACCGTCAGCATGCACAGACACTAATAACTCAGCTTTATATTTACGTGCAATCGCAGAACGTTCGTTTAACGAAATATAACGATCGTCTTTGCGAATCAAAACGGCTTTAATGCCTTTCTTCTGGTTTAAAATTGCCACTGTTTTTTTCGCAATGGCTAAGGTAATGTCTTTTTCAACAAACTTTTTGAAACCGATAGATCCAGGGTCTTTACCACCATGTCCAGCATCAATCGCGATCACGACATCTCTTTTCGGGTGCCTAACAACTGGTTTTTTCGTTATTTTTTTGACTGCAACCGGATTTTTTTTCTTGATAACAGCCTTTGCAGACTTCGTCGGTTTTACAGGTAAATCAATAACCAGTCGATTTCTGGCGGTTTTATTACCCGCTAATTCAAAAAATCGATACTGAATTGGTTGAGCAAGATGAAAAATAATACGTAAATCACTAGATTTAGCCGACTTGGTTTGCTCGACACGGATAATATTACTGCTTAACTTTGCTAGTTTACTCACATTAACCTTATTTTGTGTACCAGCAAAATCTACCACGATCTGTGTCTTTTTGTGACGGTCATAAAGGTTGAATAACGGTTTTTTCGCTAGGTCAAAAACAATTCTTGTTTTATCTGCATGCTCAACAATCCGGATAGCATACACCGCATTAGCAGCATAACTTAATGGCATAAAGCACAAATAAATTATGCTTAATAGTAAAATCCGTTTAAACATTCTTATCCTATATTTATGTTAGCTAATTTATTAACGAGTGTTGCGCCTAACTCACTCAGGGCTTCAACCACAACTTCACGTTGCTCTCCGACATAAGTAAGCGTAATTTGTAAATCTTCAGCAGGTAAGAAACCTTCACCGCGCTGCGGCCACTCAATTAAACACAGGCAATTATCATCAAAATAATCACGGATACCCATGAATTCTAATTCTTCAGGATCAGCTAAACGATAGAGATCAAAATGATACACATTCCAATCAGCTAATTCATACGGTTCAACTAATGTATAAGTAGGACTTTTAACATTCCCTTGATGACCCAATGCCTGCACAAAACCACGGGTTAATGTCGTTTTACCAGCACCTAAATCACCATGTAAAAAAATGGTCGTTGCGCTATCGCATAAACGCGCAAGACTAGCACCAAAAGCAACGGTTTCTGATTCATCAGCTAATAAAACTTTTACTGTATTTGTCATCTAATTTGAGTACCTTAAACATTAAAATAGAATGCTATATTGAGCAGTGCTACTACACTATCCCATATCTGTACAACAAGATCTGTCTTTCGTAAGACAGCTTCTTATAAAATTCTACAGGTATGTAGATTCTACAAACTGTCGAGCCCAAAGAAAACCACAATATGATAAACTTTACCTCAATTTACTCATAGACAGATAATAAACCATGCCTCCGATAGACTATCAACAACTTACACAGCAAATTAAAGTCTGGGGCGCAGAACTTGGTTTCCAACAAGTCGGTATTGCCGATACTGATTTATCAACCTACGAGCCACATTTCCAAACCTGGTTAGATAATGGCTATCACGCCGACATGGATTATATGTCGCGTTACGGTACCATGCGAACTCACCCTGAAGAACTCTACCCAGGCACCATTCGCGTGATCTCCGTGCGCATGGATTATCTACCACCCGACGCACTAATGGCTACAACCTTAAAACAAAAAGATAAAGGTTATATTAGTCGCTACGCGTTGGGTCGTGATTACCATAAAATCATCCGAAAACGCCTTAAACATTTAGGCCAAAAAATCAGCGAACATTGTGAAACACTCGATGCTCGTCCCTTCGTTGATACCGGCCCTTTACTCGAACGACCTTTGGCCGAAAAAGCCGGATTAGGCTGGACAGGTAAACATTCGCTGATTTTAAACAAGGAAGCAGGCTCGTGGTTTTTTCTTGGCGAAATACTAATAAACCTACCATTACCCATTGATAAGCCCATTGAAAACCAATGTGGTAAATGTACTGCGTGTTTACAAATTTGTCCAACACAAGCGATTGTCGAGCCTTACACTGTTGATGCGAATCGTTGCATTTCTTATCTCACTATTGAACTGTTTGGGGCGATACCAGAGCAGTATAGAACCTTGATTGGTAATCGCATTTACGGTTGTGACGATTGCCAATTGATCTGTCCGTGGAATCGATTTGCCGCAATTACCGGTGAACAAGACTTTCACCCAAGATCAAACCTGCACTCGCCAGAGCTATTGACGCTGTATGCCTGGAATGAAGCCTATTTCCTTAAACAAACGGAAGGCTCACCGATTCGTCGTATTGGTCATGAACGTTGGTTACGTAATATTTCAGTCGCACTGGGTAATGCAGCTTATTCCCCAGAAATTGTCGAGGCTTTAGAAACTAAGTTTGTAGAAACAACGGAGATGGTGCAAGAACATATCACTTGGGCACTGCAACAACAGCAAGCCAAAGCAAACAACATTATTCCGATATTACAGATCGATAAAACCAAGGATAAGTTAATCCGCATGGTTGAAAAAGCACTGCCACGCGATGCATGATGAATAGCTAGTTAATAAATAGAAAAAACGTGTGGAGGACAATCCTCTACACGTTTTTATTCACCATCTCGATTTACAGCTTACATAATCGTTAACGATTATTTATCCTCTTTCTTAGCAAGCTGCTCTGCTTCCCACGTTTTGGCTTTATGGATCAAACCAGTGATACTAGAGCCTTGCACCAAAATTGAGAACACTACAACCGAGTAGGTCATGACCAGAATAATTTCTCTCACATCGATACTTTTCTCTGGAATAACAAACACACCTGCAGGAATCGCCAACGCCATCGCTAATGCCAAACCACCACGTAAACCACCCCACGTTAAGATCTTAACGGATAACGGGTTGTAACTACGGAATCGATTGAAAAATAAATAAGAAAATTTAACACTTAAATAACGCGCTAACAATACTAATGGAATAGCAAAAACCATCAAGATCCAATCTTCTTTGTGGAAGCTAAACAATAACATGGCCATACCAATCAACAAGAATAGAATGCCGTTTAAGAATTCATCAACCAACTCCCAAAAATGATCCAAATGGTATTCACTTTCTGGCGAAAAGCCTTTTTGACGCGTCCAGTTACCAATCATAATACCAGCAACAACCATAGCTAATGGACCTGAAACATCGATCACATCTGCAAATACATAACCCGCCGTAGGGATAGCAATGGTCAGTAATAATTCCATTGAGTGGTCATTCGTTGAACTAATTAAATAATGGAATACTAGACCAAGCGCAAGCCCATAAATGATGCCACCAATCGCTTCATGCAAGAACAGTTGAGTCACACTGCTTACGGTTGGCGCTTCAGAGCCAAATGCCACCGTAAATAGCGTCATAAAGATCACTAAACCAAAACCATCATTAAATAATGACTCACCTTCGATTTGCGTTGAAATACGCTGCGGTGCGTCCAGGTTCTTAACAATCGCCAGTACAGCAATCGGATCCGTAGGAGAAATTAGCGCCCCAAAGAGTAGACAGTAAATGAAGTCCAATGGAATCCCAACTAACTGACAAAATCCCCATAACACCCCTCCAATAAAACCAGTTGAGAATAAGGTAGCGACGAGAGCTAAAACCGTAATTTCCCATTTCTGATCTTTCATGTTTGCCAATTTAATGCCTAAACCGCCAGCAAATAATAAGAAACCTAGGATACCTTTTAATAAGAAACTTTCGAAGTTGATACTATTTAATTGCTCTGTTGCGATTGCCTCTAAATGAAACCAGCCGCTTTGGCCTGCAATCACAATACCTAAAGACAGTATTATTGATCCCGCAGTTATCGCAATTGTTGTTTGCATTTTACCAATTTTGCTATTAATAAATGCAATAAAAATGGCAATTGCTGCGAGAAAACATAAGGTACTGTACACCGACATGCTACACCTCTAATGGAAGTAAATTTGATTAGATTAACTGAAGATTATTTTTCCGAGCTACACAATGTTCTTGTTAGGGATAAAAATCAAGTTCTTTCAGTAATATGATTAGCGACAGCAGAGAATAGAGCTTCCAATCAATAATTATACCTAAAATTATATAGTTAAATTAAACCATAAATCATTTTATATACAAAATAATAGGAAAATAGAGATAGAAAACGGTAATTAAAGAAGAATGATGACAGGTACATACCAAAACCACTTCTGATGAGGTAATTAAGATCGAATTTGATCAAAGTTTATCTCGAAGTAGCTTGGGCATAAAATAACTAAAAGTTAACGTCTTTTTGGAACCCAAGCCCAAATAAATTCAGCATTGATCGGCTCATTACCTTCACTATCCGTAATAACAACAGGTACCGAGATATCACCTTTTTCTGTTTCACGAATATAATTTATTTGCTCATCGCTTAATGTGGCCACAGCAGTAAGATCGCCCGCAGCACGACGAACGTAATCAATGTTCATATTTTTTAATAATGGAATACGGTTGTCAGATACATGCATACCAATTAAAAAACCCGTCGCAGACTCACCAAGTAAAGCCATTGCTGCAGCATGAACACCACCAATATGATTCTGCACGCGCTTACGGTTCTTCAAACTAAGTTTAGAACCAGAAAAGTCTAACTTTTCGACACGTATTTTTGATGTACCAGCAAATTTAATCACTTTTCCAAAGACCAACGACAGCGCGGACGCGTGGCAACCTTTTGGAAGTAGAGTTACTTTTTTAACAATTTTACTGAGTTTATTATCGGCTTTCATGTCAATCCTCGACGTTATCATTGGTTCCAGAACGAATACTTAGTTAAATTCCTGCACTAAGTGACCGGTAACTATAACATTTAATCCATAAGTACAATTGGTCTAAATGACATAGAATAAAAATTAGCAGCGATAAATTGATCGATTTGTAGATTTGTAGATTT
>NZ_FPLG01000030.1:0-686 GCF_900120065.1 Moritella viscosa | reverse complement strand
CTCTGCAGTTGTGCAAAGGGCCGCAGTTTGATGAAACGTAAGGCTAATACTGCGCATTAGCTAATAGCGGGTTTCTGTGGCCAAACGATAGCGTCAGGCTCAACACCAGATTGCGGAATATCACGTAATGTCGAACGATATTGCTTCCAAGCATCCGGTAATGATTCTCCACTTCCCATGTACTTGATGACTAACCAATCCGTTGCCTTTAATTTAGCATCACGTATTACACGTACTGTGGACCACTTCGTCTCATTTGCCATTTCTGCATCGAGGTAACCAAGCTCACTGTTCGTATTGTTTTCCTGCATAATTTATTCTTCCCAAGTTGGTTTAATTTGAGTAACACGAGCCACTGATGGGCGCCCTTTATCGGATGTATACATGACGTTAGCCCCAAAAGAACGAGCCGCACCACAGTGGTGCCGTGTATCAACTTTTAACGTAACGCGAGCAATGCCATTATCACGGCCTTGACCAATGCTTCTGAATGATACTGGCAGTGCTGTCCCTTCTAAATCACGGGTCAATGCAACTTCTGTGTCCCCACTCGGTTCAGAGATAAACAAACTTAATTCGCCATTTTTTGCTATTTTTTTTAATTCTAACAAACCCGCGACCGAATCTGATGAGCTTGTTCCAGTGAAAATCAGATGGTTTGTATAGCCTGTATTAGCAGCCATACC
>NZ_FPLG01000050.1:0-3054 GCF_900120065.1 Moritella viscosa | reverse complement strand
CGTCGTTGTTAGCATAACGACGTAATTCTCGATACGTGGTAACCGGAGCCCCACCAATCGCTTGAAACTGACGAATGCGCCAACGACTTGCCCAGGCAGTAACATTTGCCGACATTTCTTTTTGGTCGCGCCCTGTCTCGTCGTCTTTTTCGTCATCCATAGCATAACCATCAATGTTCTTACTGATGTATTTAGCAATGTAGCCGGTTGCAGACCCCAGTTCAGAATCGATAGCAACAATCTCGCATCGAGTACGCAAGTTCGGCGGCCCTACTGCTATTTCTTTCTTGTTTATTGACGGAAACAGCTCTTTAAAATCTTCTTGTACTGCGTAATGCGTAAATACCTCACTCGCCTGCTTTACATCATGCGGCTGCATGAACAAGAGTAAATGCCAATGTGGCGTACCGTCGTGATGTGGTTCAACAACTCTGATACCAAATACTGAAATATCATCACGTTTGAACTGAGCGCGGATTTTAGCCCAAACGCTACATAAATAACGCTGTGCATCACGGGGACTGTTACCCATCCAGTGATCGATAAAGCCGCCCTTTTTGCGAGTGTGATGATACTTGGATGGTGCGGTTAAGGTAAGAAACAGCCCTTCACAACCCATGGCTTGGGCAATATTCTCGTAACCACGCATCCGAACCATCAGCTCGCAACGGCGAATAGCTGGGTTACCCGTGGATTTATAGAACATCTCGGCAAGTGCTATTTCTTCGTCCATGTCTTCATCAAAGACCGACATGCCTTTGATGAAATCACGGTTACGTTGCTTTTGGTTCTTCCATTCGTGCAGACAGTCACGGGAACAGTACGGGCTTGCTGACTTTTGTACTTGGCCTACTGCGATTGCTAGATGCTCGCGCATTATCGAACGCTTGGCTTTTAATTTACTTTCCCAGGCACGATTGCAGGTTAAGCGTAAAATGCCACACTCTGCTTCTGCAGCTGTTAAGTCAGATTCGGGTTTATCATAGGGTGGTGTATAACCAAACTTACGGCTAATTTCACGTAGACCACAAAAGACCTGGATAATAGACTGATTGTAGTCTTGCCCTTCATCCTGCTCTGCAGCTTGGTTATCGAGTTGTACGGCAAAGAAATCTGCGTACTGCTGCGCTAATACTTTGAGTTCGCTTTTATCCATTTCTGCGAGCAGTTTTTCACGGAACAAATCATTACAGAGAGTATAAGAATCACGATATTTAACCTGCTGGTTATACTGCCCTAATACTTTTTTTAAACGAGGGTTAATCTTAGCGCCCACGGTTTTTCTTAAGTACTTATTGGCGTATTGACGGCCATTACGTTTAAAGGCTTTGATATAGCGTTCGGCAAAGTAGCGGCTAAGGTAATGCGGCATGTCACCAAAGAACTGCTTGCGCCATTGATGGTCTTCGAGATCGGGGTTAACCTGAAACATTGCATTTTCGATTAGCGACATTTCGGGTTGTGGGAATTCTTTGCCTAGCGCGGGCATTCTGACTGGCTTACTGCTGCAGTCCTCCGCGCTTTCAATCATTTCAATAATGGTGTTACGGCCAGATAATGACTTTGCTTTGTCTGCAGCTGACATCAGAACGGGATCTCATCTGCATAGTCATATACGTTACTTTTTTCAAAACTAGGTAAGCAACTAATGTCCGCATTCCAGAATTTCTCAATAGCATCATGACTAAGCCTAAAATGGCTCCGATGAATATCAGATGCGCTACGAATTACCCGTGGAAAAAATATACCGCAGACACAACTCAACATATCACTAAAATAGTTATCACTAGTTAAATTATCAATGCTATAACACAACGATGTAGCTTCTTCACATCCAGCTCGTCCCAGACGATGAGCGCGATAAAACATCTTCCATATTTGCTGCGGTGTTACTGTTATATTGATATTGCCTAAGGTCTTTTTATATTCAGTAATCCACACAACTTTATTATCAGCTGCTTGCTTTAATGCCAAGCGGCGTAGCTCTGAACGTGTTAGTGGTTTTGCGTCAGACTCTGATTTAGTTAAACCAATGGCTTCTTCAACCATTTCCATTGCATCACCTAAATCAACTACATGCTCATTAATGCAGGTATGTGCTGCTTTAATCATATGTTTAACCATGTGGTCATTCGCATCTAATCGCGGGCTCTGGTCAGACCGAGCAGCGTGATAAGCCATATTCCAAAAATCTCGATATGCTTTTGAGCGTGCGACCCTATGCGCTTCACAATTTTGCTCTATTGCAAATCCTACCGTTATCGTTCTAACGCCATCTTCTTCACAAATACCATTACAAATAAAATTAAATTCATCATCCAAGGTATGTGTTATATAAATACTACTTGCACCAAGACGTTTAAATTCGTTTCTCAACCCTAAGAAATCATTAAACTCTGACTGCCAGATATGGATAAGGGCAGTTCCTTGGCCGTTCTCTTCTTCAAATACGCAAAGCTCACCAATACAGCCTTTAGACAAATGAACATTAGGAATACCGTTGTTTAGATACTGCTTAACATTTAGATAAAACTCTTCAAAGTTGAATTTTTGTTTTACTTGCATCTTAGCCTTCCTTGTCCGTATCAATTTTTATAACAGTGGTATCCGCGATAAATTCCTCTTTCGTTACAACCGCTGTTTTCCAGTCTTTAGCAACAAATGACTCATCATCAATTTCAAAATAAACATTACGGACTAAACTTTTAAAACCAACCAAAGGCATTAGTCCAGTATCAAAATCTGCTTTGCTCCTTGCGAGAATGACCTCTTCAACCGGTGCATCCCAATACCAAACATCGCCGTCTGACTCTTGGGTAATACAGGTTGCTTTTTCACACCAACAACTGTCTAAGCGCTTAACAATATCGAGTAGTGTTAAATCGACCGTTGGTGAATAAACTGCGTTGTCTAAATCAATAAATATATCTGCCATTTTAAAAATCCTTTTATTCTCAATATTCATACTTCCGCATATTCCTGCGCATTTAATACAAGATAACCGCCCTGGCCTTTTGGCCGACCGATAACACCACGAAACAACTGACGGCAATT
>NZ_FPLG01000142.1:0-514 GCF_900120065.1 Moritella viscosa | reverse complement strand
CGAAACAACTGACGGCAATTGAGCTGCAGACAAGCGTTATCGATAGCATCTTGCTTAGTTTCACATTCACCTACTTCTACAGTGCGAAGTTCGTGCGTTTTAGGATGCTCACGCATACTGCCACTTGGGCACAGTGCAATTGCTAAATACATCATCGCCATAACTCCACTGACTTAGAAAAATGCAAGGGATGTGTGCGTTCCCAATACTGTGCAATACAATCAGCTACACCTTGATAACCCAGATTGACCGCAACAAAGTACAGCGAACGCAGCGCACCAAGTGCTTGTAGTTCTTGTTCAGAAAAGGAATTGGTATTACCAACAACGCATACCCAAAATGAAGATAAAGTAATTAATACTGTTTTGCGGGGAAGCTGGGAGTGATTAAATGCCAGAGCAGGCATAACCAATGCGTCATAATCACCGGCATCAACAACTTCAAATAATGCAGCAATGTCATTAGCTCGCTCATCACTAACACCGAAGTCTTGGAGCGCACTAATCATTTCTTT
>NZ_FPLG01000043.1:0-521 GCF_900120065.1 Moritella viscosa | reverse complement strand
ATGGAAAAGAGCATTTTTCAGTTTATCTGGAAATATTCAAAAAAAAATCAGTTGGCTCTAACTGCTATTACACTTCTGACCTTCCCTATTCTATACATTTCGCTAGAGTTACCTAAACGCATTATCAACGATGCTATTGGGGGGACAGGAGAAGACGTTTCTTTACTCGGTGTCACATTGAGTCAGATCCAGTTTTTGATGGTGCTTTGTGCTGGTTTCCTATTTGCTGTATTAACTAATGGCTTATTGAAAATGCGCCTAAATACAATGAAAGGTGTGTTGTCGGAACGCTTACTACGTCGATTTCGTTTTCAACTTGTCACCCGCATGTTGAGATTTCCACGCTCGTATTTCCGCACCACAAGCCAAGGTGAACTTGTTTCTATGGTGACATCTGAAGCTGAACCTATGGGATCATTTATGGGTGATATGCTCTCACAACCAGTGTTTCAGGCTGGGCAGATGTTGACAATTCTAACGTTTCTATTTGCCCAGAGCTTTTGGTTTGGGGTTGCGTCCAT
>NZ_FPLG01000095.1:0-10774 GCF_900120065.1 Moritella viscosa | reverse complement strand
AGGACGTTTAAAAAGTAACCTAAGTTATTTTAAACACCTAATCTGAACGACTGTTGCCGTGTCAGTGAGGTCGCATTATAGAGATCTAGCTTTACATGGCAAGCCTTTATTAACAAAACATGTAACCAGATAAAGAGATGCTCAGATAACAGTCAAAAAGACCAAATCAACGACCAAACAGCTCGATAAATAACATCCAATCTATGGTTACAATAGCCATCACTCCATATATCGATTATTTTATCCCTACATTTATTTCATAATGAAACTATCATGTCTTTACCTATCGAATATGTCCGCTTAAATCTATTAGTAGCAGAAAAAACCAAACGCCAACGACAATACAAAGCTCAACTCCTTATAATGCGCAGTGGCGATATCAACATTCGTTTAGGTAAAACACTTATCACACTCAATCAATCACAATCTATATGGTTACCGCACGACTGCTTGTATTCACTAGAATCAATAACGACCAGTCAGATTGATATATTATCGTTTTCAGCTCGAGTAACAATTGGTTTACCAACCCGCTTATATCAACGTACAACGCCTTCATTATTACCTTTATTAATAGATGAACTCACAACGATAGATAACACCAGTGTTCCGGCTCAACATTTATTTCAAGTATGCTTAGATCTGGCTCATAAATTAACAGAGCATGATTAAGCTAATATTCTTTTATGGGTAAATTGCGTATAATTAATTTTTCCATTATTTAAATCAATTATGTTTATTTTTAAATGCGAAGGTTTTAATCAAGAGCAAGCAACGATTCAAGTTACATCGTTACTGTGGACAGAATCAGGCGAAGTAACCTTTAGCGCTACTGATGATGACTTTGCCTGCTTACTACTAACACAGTGTAAAAGTGATACAGGTGGTTTTTTCAACCTACTCGCAGGTTGTAAGCCTTTGTTAATAGAACAATGGCTAGAATATTTAGAAGAAAAACAGTTAATCAAAAAAGTATCGCTAGAACAAGTCGATTATAAAGAAGCGGAATACCCGCTCAAACTCGCCTTTGATGATGAACATGCCAGTACATTACTTGATATGCTATACAAAATAGGTAATTTCAATCGTTTACAAGTTTCTCGCTATTTAAAGAATAGAAACAACATTACCTACCTATCAACCAAGTATGATAAAAAAGATTTACAACGTTATCAGCAGCTTGGTAAAGCAATTAATTTTATTCTCAGACTAAAGAAATAGTGCAAAAAATCATAACGAGTGTGCCTAAGTCTCCATACTTACTAATACTTATCAGCCACTTACCTTATGCAGCACTAAAGTGTGATAGTTAATGACTTTAAACCATGGCCAATGGTGTTAATATTATTACTTATTAACGACAATCGAAATAACACAAGGAAGTGGTGTTTTATGAAGAAGTTACTTGCATATATTGTGCTGAGTACTGGTCTATATGGATGTCAATCGACACCTAACTACAAATACCAGCCCACCAAACTAGATAATATGGCTATCGTACGTTATCAAACAATGGCAGATAATTATCAACATCTGAAATTTGATCGCTATAACTCTATTCTGACAGTCATTTACCAACTGCCAGCCAACAATCTCATCTGGCAACAAGATCAAATAGAAAAACAAACGCATAATACGTTATGTGAAAATAAAAATAGTACCATTTATCGATTGGCGCACAAAGATCATGTAGGCGTGACATTTGAGTATAAGGGCCAAGGGGGAAAAACATTAGGCCCTTGGGCTACAGATATCTGTGAATAAAACGGATATAGGTAATTGGTGTTCAATAACACTAAACACCAGTTATCTATTATGCGGCTGTAAGGTTTTTAATCACTTCTATTTGATTTACTGCATTTAATAATGCCGTTAGTGACGCAGTTAAAATATCACTGTTAACCGCAACCCCAATAACAGATTGTGTTGCAGTTTTCACTTGTAAATAAGCTATTGCATCGGCATCTGCACCTTTACTTAATGCATGTTCACTAAAGTTAACCACATCAAATTCAATATTAAAATGCTGTTTTAGTGCTTGCATAAAGGCAGTTAAAGCTCCATTCCCCTCACCTGTAATTGCTGTTAATTCGCCAGCATTTTTAAGTTGAGCCTGTATTTTATCTATATTGCCATGACTAACGTTATATTCCATTAACTTATAAACGTCATCACTACTTGCATAAGTTGATTTAAATAGTTGCCATATTTGCGGGATCATCAACTCACTAGCAGTTTCTTCCGATTTTTTTTGTACCACACTAGAGAATTCAACCTGTAACCAACGAGGTAACTGCACGCCATATTCTTGTTCAAGTAAATAAGCAATACCACCTTTACCCGACTGGCTATTAACACGAATTACATGTTTTAACGTCCGATTTAAATCTGTTGGGTCAATAGGTAAATAAGCCACATTCCAACTATCTTCAGGTTTTCTACGGTCTAGGCATTTTTTAATCGCATCCTGATGACTTCCTGAAAAAGCGGTATACACTAATTCACCAACATAAGGGTGGCGAGGATGAACTGGTAGCTTGGTGCATTCAGTTATAGTCGTAATAATATTATCAATATCGCCGAGGTTAAGTTTAGGGTTTATGCCTTGACTATAAAGGTTCATAGCCATCGTAATAATATCCATATTACCAGTACGTTCACCATTACCTAATAAGGTACCTTCCACGCGGTCGGCTCCCGCCATCACAGCAAGTTCAGCGGCCGCAACAGCACAACCACGATCGTTGTGAGTATGTACGCTAACGGTAATAGCCTCTCGACCCTGCACGTGATCACAGAACCATTCGACCTGATCTGCAAACACGTTAGGCGTCGACATTTCAACCGTTGCTGGTAAGTTAATAATGACAGGATTTTCTGGTGTTGGCTGCCAAACTGCATTGACCGCATCACAAATATCAACAGCAAAATCCAATTCTGTACCCGAGAAACTTTCCGGTGAATATTCAAACTGCCAGCAAGGCCCAGGATTCGTATCAGCATGCTGTTTCACCCATGTAGCCCCTTGCACGGCGATATCAATTATACCTTGACGATCTTTTTGAAAGACAAGCTCTCTTTGTACTGTCGACGTGGAATTATAGACGTGGATAATCGCCTGTTTCACACCTTTTAGTGCCTCGAATGTTTTTTCGATAAGACTTTCACGCGCTTGGGTTAGAACTTGAATCGTCACATCGTCTGGAATCTTATTTTCTTCAATTAACCAGCGGACAAAGTCAAAATCCATTTTCGATGCAGCAGGAAAACCAACTTCGATTTGTTTAAAACCCATTGCCAATAAAAGTTGGTAATAACGGCGCTTTTGCGCAACAGTCATAGGCTCAACAAGCGCTTGATTTCCATCGCGTAAATCAACACTACACCATTGTGGAGCTTGAGTAATACTCTTATTAGGCCATTTTCGATTAGGCATATTTAGGATCGGGAAGGATTGGTATTTACTATGGTTAAATGTAGTCATATTAAAGTCCTTTTACATATTTACAGTCACATCATCAATGATAAATTAGCGATCATCTCGCTTGGTAAACTAGCAACTAAGCACCACACTCAAGGCTTAATTACTGTATCCAAGTCGCATATGTAATAAAGATCTAAATTGTTTATCAACCATCACCGACACCAATATTTTTTACCCAAAGTTTATAATTAAAGTATACGTAAAAAGATGCAGATAATGATTGTTTTGTTTGTATGAATTACGCCAAATGAAGCAATTAATAACTAAAATATAAAACAATCAAGCTATATTTAACCAACTTTAGTTTTAAAAGTGCAATTTAAAGTTTAAATTCTATTACTTACCTCAGGAATGAGACAATCGCATAATGCCTCCTCCAATTTTTGCCAAGGTAACTCAATCATGCTAATTAATTCGATTTTGCTCGTTTCCAACTCACTGATAGGCATAAAGTCACATTCGCCATTAACACTATTTATCGAAAAACAGCCTTGTTCAGTCTTAATCACAGCTTTCAAACGCACCACTTCCAAAGGCTCTAACAATGTCGCTAGTGCCATTAAATTAAATATCTGTTGCGAATTGAAAATCCAGCCATAACTAAATAAACCCTGTCCTTCTCCATGATTACGTTCAAAACGCAAATCGGTATCGAGCGCTAACAACTCTTTTTCATGATGGTGATGTGCATGGCTATGCTTTAGATGCGCAGATAAATGTTGAGACCGGCGTCCATAATCAAGTGGCAACGCGAGGCTATCAATTGAAAGTTCACCGTGATGCGTCCAGACCACTGATTTTTTAGCTGGTAATAATTGCGCAGAAAAGTCCATGAAACGGCGCTTATCTTCACTATTGAGTTGCTCAGTTTTATTCGCCACAAGTACATCAGCCAAGCTGATTTGATCTTGAAAGTGATTATTTTCAACATATTTACGATCATTAAGATGTATAGGGTCAACCAAGCAAATAGTTGCGTTGAGCGCTAAAACATCACAGTAAAATTCACCAGATAGATCTTTAATTACTTGCTGTAAATGCCCAAGGCCTGTTGGCTCAATCAAGATACGATCAGGCTTGGTTTTACTGATTAACATATTCAATCCCATTTTCATAGGTAGTCCGGCTACACAGCAAAGACAACCTCCAGGGATTTCTTTGACAATAATACGCTGTTCTTGATTGTCTAACGTTTCAGTAAATGCAGATAATAAAGTGCCATCAATACCAATCTGACCAAACTCGTTAACCAATATCCCCCACACTTCACCTTCCGGTTTTTGCTTAAGTAACTGTTGGATAGCGGTTGTTTTACCAACACCAAGAAAACCAGTAATAATATTGGTCGGTATTTTATCTACTTGTTTCGACATTAAACGTCCTATGTATAATTACGGCGATCAAAAAATCACATTGAAACATCATAATAGATAAGGCATTTTTATAAAATAGGCAAGGATATGAAAATAGTAATTAAGAAAAGTAGCCAGTAAAAGGACAAAAGCGATAAGCTTAATATTACGAGATAAATATAACCGTGAATAACAGCTGACTACTCACGGTTATTAAATAAATAACCAAGTGATTAATCAATCAGTTCGTCATCATTCCAATCGTCATCATCATAATTACCACTTGCTAATGCCGCCTGTTCAATCACTTGCGCATAAGCGACAATAAAATCAGGCATCATCTCTAATATGGTATGCGTAAATGTTTCCCATTCACTTTGTTGTAATTGTGCAATTTGCTGCGCAGTACCAGCACAGGAAAAATAACTTAAGCACAGATACGCCATTTGCAATGCTTGATGCATTTCACTGTCGTCAGCCAGTGAGCTAACTAAACTTTCATAATAAAAAGCAGCACCAATCGCAAAACCAATCGACCAATCATTTAATGCTTCACCGGAGTTAAAGTTGTCTGCAAAATTAGTAGTCTCGATACACTCGGTTGGTAATTTAGCACCCGTTTCATAGACCTGTTCACTGATCTCGTTATAAACAGAGATAATCGCGAATAGTTTATCATCCGTGATATTTTGTGGTGCTGCACCGCCAAAGATCATATCCATCCAATCTTCAGTTTCTATTGGCTCAGGAGCAGCAACTAAACCAAAGAAAAAACCTTTCATTGCAATTAATGATAATGTTTCTTTTGGTGTTTCGTCACCAGATAGCCAATCTGATAATAATATTTCATCTTCGCGTGATAATGCTGAACCAGTCATATAAAACCTTTTCTTTCACAAATTTTTTGTCGTGTTATTGAGTGCTTAGTTTACTGGAAAGTAGGCAACAGTGATATTTATTCAATAGAAAGCTGATCTAAAATAGCGCATTCTGAAGAGTTATCGCCCTTACAAGAAGATGCTAATGATAATAGCGTGCTGTGCATGCCTTGTAATATTGCAATACGCGCTTCAATGTCGGTGATTTTATCTAACGTTAATGCCTTTACCTGGGCCGCTGTACGCTCTTCACTTTTATAGAGGTGTACTAATTCTTTACATTCTTCAAGATTAAACCCTGCATCTCGCGCTCGCTTCACAAAATTTAACTCATCAATAATGCGTTTATTATAATAACGATAACCATTATCCCCCCGTATCGGTTCAGAGGTTAAAGCAATACTTTCATAATAACGGATCGTTTTTGTTGATAAACCAACTTCTTTTGCTACTGAACTAATATTTTTCATCATATAACCTGCTACTTTACTGTTTCAAGGCAATCAAAATGGTGCAATCGATAATGCTTCAATATATTTATTAGCGAACAAACTTAGGCTGCCAACGCTTAATCAGTAGTGAATTAGACAATACAGCAATACTGCTAAATGCCATTGCCGCGCCAGCGATCTCAGGACTTAAATAGCCAGCGGCTGCCAACGGGATCCCGATAAGGTTGAAAATAAATGCCCAAAATAAATTTTGTTGGATCGTACGCCAAGTTATTTTCGAGATATCCATTGCTGCTGATACTAAGCGAGGATCATTTCTTAATAGCGTTATATTGGCAGTTTCCATCGCGACGTCCGAGCCAGACCCCATCGCAATGCTAATATCCGCCTGAGCCAATGCAGGCGCATCATTAATTCCGTCACCAACCATGGCAACTGTTTTTCCAAATAGTTGTCGGTCTTGGATGTAACTTGATTTGTTTTCAGGTTTTACCTGCGCATAATAGTGATCTATTTTTAGTGCTTCAGCAATTTTTTCTACCGCCATCGCATTATCACCACTCAGCATTATCGTATTAATTCCAGCTTGTTGTAACAATGTAATCGCAGCCCTACTTTCAACACGTAAGGTATCAGCTATAAAAACTAAACCAACAAGATGACCCTCTATTGCAATCCACATTTCTGAACCGGTATGTTCACTTAATTCAACAAGTAACGAATCACCAGCTTTAGTGCTAACGTCCTCTGCGAGCATTAATTCGCGATTACCAATCAAAACTTTGTCTTCTTCAACATACCCCTTGATACCATAGCCGATGATAGTTTCAACTTGAGAGGCGGGTAATAATTTAAGTCGCTTGTCTTGTGCATAACTGATAATCGATTTTGCTAACGGATGTTCACTAAACTGTTGAACTGCCGCAGCACAGCTAATTAAAATATTTTCATCATAATCAAAGCAATGTACATCGGTAACCTTGGGTTTACCCTGTGTTAACGTGCCAGTTTTATCCAACATTACATCGGTAATTTTATGTGCTTTTTGCAAGGTATCTATATCTTTAATTAAAATACCTTGTCGTGCAGCAGATCCGGTCCCAGTAACTAATGCTGCCGGCGTTGCAAGACCCAAAGCACAAGGACAGGCAATAACTAATACCGCTACAGCAGAAATTAAACCATTTTCAAAGTCATCAAAGCCAAAATACCAGACTAAAAATGTCAGCGTAGCTATACCCAACACAGCCGGAACAAAAATATTACTTATCTTATCAACTAATTGCTGAAAGGGAGCCTTACCCATTTGGGCTGTTTCAACAAGAGAGATAATTTTATTTAAGCTGGAATCTTTACCAACTGCATTTACCTTTAACAGTAAAACGCCAGTACCATTAATAGAACCACCAATAAGAGTTTGTCCAAGCAGTTTTAATACCGGCAAACTCTCCCCAGTGATCATAGATTCATCTAATTCACTTTGACCTTCAATAATGACGCCGTCTACCGGTACTTTTTCACCCGCAAGAACCCTAACTTCATCCCCAATGACGACGTCTTCAATAGGGAGCTTTAGCCATTCATCTCCACGTTTTACGTTAGCCACTTCAGGCCTTAACATCATCAGAGCATAAATAGCCGAAGACGTATTTTGTTTCGCATTCTCTTCTAAGTATTTCCCAAGACTTATTAAAGTAATAACAACCGCACTGGCTTCAAAATACAGCGCACCTTGTGCACTTTCACCTATCGTTAAAAATAAATATAAACTATAGAAATAAGCAGCACTGGTACCTGTAGCAACAAGAACATCCATGTTTGCACTACCATTTTTTAATGAATTATATGCACCTAAATAATAACGACGACCAATAATAAATTGGATAGGTGTGGCTAATAATAATTGCAGCCACACAGGAACGAGGAAGTTAATATCACTAACAAACATAGTTAGCATGCCAGCAACTAGAGGCAAGGTTAATAAAGCAGAGATGATCACAAATAGCAGCTGCTGCTTATTTTTTCTTTTGAATTCGACTTCTCTGGCCAATAAATTTTCTGTTTGTGACACCATACTCCCGCGATTAACAGTCGCGTTATAGCCTAGGTGAATGATCAAGTTAATAATATCCGCAGGAAGGACTGCACCAGAAAAATACGTTACGGTTATTTTCTCGCTCGCAAAGTTAGCATCAACGCTTAAAATGTGCTTGTTTACTAATAATTTAGATACGGTTTTTGCCGCGCAATTAGCACAAGACCAACCTCCGACAGAGAGTGATAATGATTCGGTATGATAGTAATATTTTTTATCATCTAAAATCGCTTTAACAGTATGACTTGTTGCGGTATCAGTTATATATATCTGTGCACTCTCAAGCGCAAAATTAACGCTAGCTTGAATACCGTTTTCAGCATTTAGCGCGGCCTCTAATTTTGATGCACAGCCCGCACATGACATACCATCGATAGCAATTGAAACTGTTTTAGACATAACGAAAAAACCCGATTAGTGATAATATAAGTAGAATATAACCTTTACCCTTAGTGTAAGGTCAAGGCGTTAATTTCGCGATTTATTATTCAAGAGTTTTGTAACATCTCGTAAAAACGCGATATCCCTAGCATTAACAACAATATTTTTGTGAATAATAATCATCATGTAAGAAAATTACTTATATAATTAGAGTACAGCTGAATGAAGCGCCTTAAAACATCTTCACCTGTCTGATATGTAGATTAATTACCAAATTCCATTTAGTAAAAGTGAAAAATAAAATCATGAATCCAACAGAAACGAATGCTTGGCACGCCTTACAAGCGCACTATTTAGACATGCAAAAAACAAATATCAGTACTTTGTTTGCAAATGACACTAATAGATTCGAACAATTCTCAAAGCAATTCAATAATGATATTTTATGCGACTTCTCTAAGAATATAATCACCCAATGCACACTGAAAAAATTAACCGCACTTGCACATGAGATGGATTTACCCGCAGCTATTAATGCGATGGTGTCAGGTGAACAAATCAACCAAACTGAAAAAAGAGCAGTATTACACACCGCACTTAGAAATCGCAGTAATGCACCAGTAATGGTTGATGGCGAAAATATAATGCCAGCTATAAATGCGGTCCTAATTCAAATGAAAGCATTTTGTCAGGACATCATTAGTGGAAATTGGAAAGGATATACAGGTAAATCAATTACAGATATCGTCAATATCGGTATTGGTGGTTCTGACTTAGGTCCTTATATGGTTACAGAAGCATTAAAACCATATAAAAATCATCTAAACATGCACTTTGTTTCAAATGTTGACGGTACCCATATAGCAGAAACATTAAAAGGCTTAAATCCTGAAACAACATTATTTTTAATTGCATCCAAAACATTTACGACACAAGAAACGATGACGAATGCACACAGTGCACGATCATGGTTCTTGGCGAATGCTGAAAGTGAAGAGCATGTTGCATCTCACTTTGCAGCATTATCAACAAATGCGGTCGCTGTTCAAGCGTTTGGTATCGATACCAAAAATATGTTCGAGTTTTGGGATTGGGTTGGCGGTCGCTATTCACTTTGGTCAGCAATTGGTTTATCGATTGCACTGAGTATTGGCTTCGATAATTTCGAAGAGTTACTCAGCGGTGCACATGAAATGGATAAGCATTTTATTGAAACACCGTTGGAAGATAATATCCCAGTTATTTTGGCATTAATTGGGGTTTGGTATAACAACTTTTTCGGTGCTGAAAGCGAAGCTATTTTACCTTACGATCAGTATATGCATCGTTTTGCTGCTTATTTCCAGCAAGGTAATATGGAATCAAATGGTAAGAGTGTTGATCGTGATGGCAAAGCCGTTGATTATCAAACAGGTCCTATTATCTGGGGTGAACCAGGGACAAACGGTCAACATGCTTTCTATCAATTAATCCACCAAGGCACAAAACTTATCCCATGTGATTTTATTGCGCCAGCACAATCACATAATAAGATCTCAGATCATCATGTAAAACTAATGTCGAACTTCTTTGCACAGACAGAAGCGTTGGCGTTCGGTAAATCAAAACAAACAGTGATTGATGAATTAACAAATTCAGGTATGTCAGAAGCAGATATTGTCACACTAGCTGAGTTTAAAACGTTTACAGGCAATAACCCAACCAACTCTATTTTATTCAAACAACTGACACCTAAAACACTTGGTTCGTTGTTAGCCATGTATGAACATAAGATCTTCACACAAGGTATTATATGGAATATTTTTAGTTTTGATCAATGGGGTGTTGAACTAGGTAAGCAATTAGCCAATCAAATTTTACCAGAATTAAATGATGATCAATTAATTGATAGTCATGATAGTTCTACAAATGGTTTAATTAATACATTCAAGGCATGGCGCTAATCCATTAACGATAAAGATATTACGCTCTACTTAGCCTAATAAAAATGCACAAAACCAGCCCACGGCTGGTTTTTTATTGTCTATCTCTGGGCTTAATTCAAGCCAGCGTAAAATTTGTAATTTAACATAAGCAATATCCTTATCTTTAAATTACAGACACAAAAAAATCGATATCATTACTGATATCGG
>NZ_FPLG01000013.1:0-962 GCF_900120065.1 Moritella viscosa | reverse complement strand
GGCTTTGTAGCAGCGCTCAACAAATCATCAATTAGGCAATGCCAGCAGGGTCGGTTATTATTTTAATCGACCTTTCATATCAGTATGATTTAACAAATGCCTTACAAATACAACCAAACTAAGAAGCATACTTACCGACAACGTAATTATTCAGATTATAACAACGCCCTCAAAAACAGAGGTCGAATAGATATTTGGATATCGGAGGAAACGTTGAAATCTTGGCAAGATGATGTGCGTATTTATGATGGTACTGGTTCAACAGTTAAATACCCAAATAGCACGATAGAAGCTTGTCATTACTTACGTATGGTATTCAGATTACCTTTACGTCAAACGCTGGGATTTATCGAAAATATACTTGAGATGTTCAGCGCCGATAACCTTCAATGTCCAGACTATACATTACTTTCGAAGCGGCTTTTCCAGCTAGGTTTTGATACACCTAAATTTAAACGAAATGAAAAGATGGACGATGACATCGTCGCTATCGCCATTGATTCTACAGGCTTAAAGCGATTTGGTCGGGATGAGGGGCATCAGGAAAAGCATAAGGTGAACGCCAAACGAAGTTGGCGTAAAGCGCATTTTGGGGTTAATGGTAACCACATAATTGAAAGTGCAGTCTTAACGCATAAAGACGAGATGGATGACCAGATTGTTGATGCTATTTGTGCTCAAATTACAGTAGCTGTCGAGCATATTACCGCAGATAAAATGTATGACACCAACGCTGTTTATCAAACATTGGAAAAGTACTTTCCAGATGCACAAATTATCATTCCGCCGAAAGATAATACGTTTGCGGATGAGTTCCATCATTCAAAACGAATGAGTAATTTAATTGAAAGCTTTGCTTTAGGGATAATGCGCTGGCAGAAACTTCGGCATTATGGACGGCGAAATGTGTCAGAAACTGCGATGCAGAGGTATAAAAAAATACTTGGGAATAAGTTACACAG
>NZ_FPLG01000001.1:0-40178 GCF_900120065.1 Moritella viscosa | reverse complement strand
CGATTATGAGTTTCTTAAAACCCACTTATTTCCAGCCATCTTCAATCCACATTTCCCCGCTAATACCCTACGAAAAATCATAAGTTGATACCTGCGTTGGCGTTGTTGGCATAATTAGACTCGGTGGGGTTGGCAGGGTTAGTTAGGAGATTACGGGGATGAAGTGAGGTGAGAATTAATCCCCCACTTCATTTTTTCTAAATGTTAAAGCTAATGCGGCTCAGTGCTATCTAATTCAACTATGCAGCTACCTCCTGTTCATCGAGTAAACCCAGAAGGATTGAGTTTTTCGGTGCAACCCGTTCAACCCTGATGCCAGCCATGCCCATTGAGCTAATCAATCCATCAATTCTTAGGCCGAACTGTATTGGATTCTCTGGGAACTCACCTTTCTGCTCATGGTAAGGTGTGACCTTAACTAACTCATTATACAACTCTGTAGGCGTATACTTTCGACCCTGAACACCCGCTTTCTGGGCTAGAAGGATCAGTGGCTTAGCTAGTTTATTCAAATACAGAGATTCTAGAGCGCTATCCTGCTGATTCTTTAAGTACAAATTTTGAAGATAGCCTTGAGGCACCTTAGTCACCACCTCAAAAGCTGCTAAAAAGCTTGAAAATTCGTTTAAGCGACCTGCTTTGTTAATAGATACTGTTGGCAGCACATCAAGTATCAGGGCTAATAGCTCTAGCAATCCAGTGTAGATCTCCGGTAAATCTGCCTTTAGATTCTGAAGCATGGCTTTACCATTGACACGCTGCTCACCCGTTAACTGCTTCATGGAAATATAGATAGATCGCGATGCCAAATCTGGCTCTTCAATGAAGTCATGGATACCATTAAGGATCAGGCTGCCATGAAGCTCAAACTTAACGCTATCACCATCACTATACAACTTACGCTTTTCTTCGACGCCATATGTAGATGCAATACACAGATAGTCTGACCAGCTTTTCGATAGCGACCTTAAATTGTCGTAGATAG
This sequence comes from Moritella viscosa, assembly GCF_900120065.1. Classification (NCBI taxonomy): domain Bacteria; kingdom Pseudomonadati; phylum Pseudomonadota; class Gammaproteobacteria; order Alteromonadales; family Moritellaceae; genus Moritella; species Moritella viscosa. Next base: position 39,193 of record NZ_FPLG01000001.1, on the reverse strand, counting down.
AAGCAAACTCATTTTGCAGAGAGATAGCCAAATCTTCCTGCTTTTTGGGAAAACTTTTTATCTTTGCTGCTCTTGGATCCAGTAAAGGTCTGATGATCCGCTTACAGAACGTTGACTTGCCTGTACCCTGACCACCATAGATGACCAAGATTGGGTAGGCAGTATCTGGATCTCTGACTAAAGTCATGGTATGAAGTAACCAAGCAATGAATAAGAACTGATGCTTTTTTTCCATATTCAGGTAAGGCAGCAACTTTTTCCAATCACCTTTTCCAGTCAACGGGGGTAATGCCTCCGCATCACTGGAGCTGATGAACAGTTCTTCAGAGCCTTCCGTTATCACTGATACCTTACCATCTTTTAATTGATACAAGGTTCCAGCTTCGTCGCCAACATCAAGGATACGTCCATCGCCGCAATCCGTCGGTGCTACTCTTAAGTTGGTAACAGATGCGTACTTAGCTATACCAGCAATGCCGTTCAGCTTTTCCGCTATCTCATCAATCTGAGGTTTATCTAGAGCAACGCCCTCACTCAACATCATCTCTTCTCGTAATATTTGGGCGAATCGAGGGCTTCTAGAAAGAAATGTCTGACGGTTTTTGCCTTCCAATTTTCTCGATAGAATCGCCACACCGTATACATTTCTACCAATATCGAACTCATTAATCACATGATGAAGAGTTTTTGCCACCACGCTATCGCCAAAATTTGCTTTTCCAAGTTTTTCTTTCTCGATGAAGTAACCCGTTTTCATTGCCATAATGCTCACCTGTTATCCTGTCTAATTTTTCGTGATAAAATCGATGTTTGTCTTAAGTTGAAAGCCATCCAGTAACGCTTCGGATGCTACGACCATCGATTCTTCTAATATTTTTTTCTCTTGTTCAAACCTGCTGATTTTGCTCTCGATGTAAATACAATCATGAACAACCCCAACTACCTTTAAACCTTTCTGATCTGCTATCAGGCATGCTTTGTTAATAATCTCCATACCTGCCATTTGAATTGGCCAGTTTCTCACTTGGGCCGGTTTTGCTTTGCGTGAAACGTGTATTTGCCAACTACGAGACTGAATTACCTTCGCTTGGTAAGCCATGACTGTTTGTTGCTCAAGCCATTTAAACGCCGTCGGATAGTGCTCCATAATGGCTTTCTGAACTGCTTTAGCTTCAGGCTCAGAAATCCTTAATTTAGAAGCAACAGCTCTCGGGGACGCACCATAAATTGACATCAGCAGTAGACGTTTAAGCTGACCTCTCTCTAACGTCAGACCACAGACCGTATGCGCAAGGCCAATTAATTCGCTATATAGATCACTAACTCCCATGTAATCGTTACACAGGCGCTTGTCACCCGATAACGCAGCTAAAATACCCACTTCACAGCCTGCATAGTCGATAGAATAAACAGCACTTCCGCCCGGAGCTGCTAGGAGTTTTTCCCTAAAGACCTTATAACCATTGATAGGCGTCGTCCCTAACAATCCAGCACGTCCAGTAACGCTATGATACGGTCTGATCGGAGTTCTTAACCTGCCGTCAACATCAGTTCGTAAGCGAGTTAACCAATCTAGCGCCTTATATTCTTTTGGAGAAAAAGGAGCATCCTGCAATCGTTCTTTATATTCTTGAATCAAGTTAGCTAAAGCGGCATGGTTCAGTAGGAATCCTTGACGACTAATCTTGTGGTAAAGGGCTATTACCTCTTGACGAATATCTGCATCAGGGTTACCCTTGTAATGTCCAGCCAGACGCTCTAAGCCCAATCCAACCCAATATTCGGGGGCGAGCGAACACAGATACCTTAGTTGTCTTTGCTCATAATTTAGCTGTTCAGGTGGTAGGCCATTGATACTGAATCTGCCTTCCACTTGGTGCTGATCGATTCTTAATTGTGTACTTATATTCACAAGCCACTCTCTGGTTACAATAATTAGCTATACGAGACTGCTACCTTGGCAACAGCCACACGATAGTTTCCAGTTCGCTTAACCCAATAGTTCTTCAAGTGGATCGATTAAATCTAAATCAAAATCAATTTCGTCTTCGCCAACTCCGTCATCTAGGGTTGTTGGGGTTGACTGAGTTGCTGGGGTTGGCGGGGTTTCCTCAGTTGTTGCTGACGTCGAACTGAAAGTCTTACCTAAGCGCACCAATACTTCTTCATTACCATGCTGAATAGTTGCGTTTTTGTACTCTTCGTTTAGCGCTTCTTCTAGCGACGGAAACTCTCCTGTAAACGGAGGAAGATCAGCCATTTCTAATTGATAACATTGGTTTTCTTGATCATTAACCAATTGGCCGTATCCCTTCTGCAATTCCGGGATCGCTCGCTGAGTAGTCTCGTAATAGCCGCAGGTATAGCCGCTTGGACTTGGCGCATTTAGAATGGTAATAAACTGCTCACCATATTGATTCACTGCCTGAACGAATACTTTCATCTTAAGATCGTTAAATAGCGCCTTTTGAGCATCCTCGCCCATGACTAAGTAGTGGGTTTCATTCGCGTACATCTGACCCAGCTGTTTTGTCTTTTCTGTAATTACGGGTAAGTTAATTTGTTCTAAACCAAGTTGAACGATTTCACTTTTTTGAATACGACGCACAGAAACGGTAGTGCCAGTAGTAGCAGCTTGTTGAATTGATGGGCTTAGTTTAGCTTGATTGAAATTCAGCATGGTTGAATCCTCTATATGATAAAGGGAGGCATAAGTGCCGTAACTACATCGTGTAGTCGTTTCCCTTTAGAGGATGCCTATAATAAACATTTATATTTTTTTGTCACAAGCTTGAAAGGGTCACGAGGGCTATTTGTGTTTCAACATCAAGCCACCGCAGAGCAGTAGTTTTTTGGAAGGGTTAACTGGGGGATATAGGGGCAAGTCTAAGGGCTACGGGAGAAATAGTTCATGCCGAGCCCTTGTATGTCAATTACTTCAAATTATGTGGGTTCTAGCCATCATTTGGCGCATCAAATCCGGATCTAATAGATAAGCATCATTTTCTCTCTTATCATCTGACATTTGGTGATAGTAATTCTCCGTTCGAAATTTCTTGAGTAATCTCTTGAGCATACTATCTGACAGGTCAAAGTCAGTAAAATGGTCCTCTAATATTAGGATTAAACGCTTTTGGCTAGAAATAGCGCCAGGATTTTCTTTATTATAAAGGTAGACCCAATTTTTGAGGTATAAGTCCCTAGTGAATGTTTTTAATTCAGAGATATTTTTACCCTTAGAGTTTCTAAGCCATAGAAAATCATCTGGGGTCTGAACTTTATCGCTACCCAATGCCAGCGTTAAGAAATAGTGTGCCATCAACAAGCGACCAACCATATTTACACGTTTATCTTTCACTTTATCGACATAAAAATCAGAGATGATAGGATCAGTTTCTTTAAACTTCTTAGCGGCCCCCAAAACATGCATAGATAGCACTGAATACAAATGCTTTTTAGCAATTTCATTCTTACTTATTTTATTCGATTCTTTAATTTGCCTAATCTTAAGCATTTCATTTAGGTCATAATCTTCAACCAAACAATCAACAAGTGACTTCCATGACTCTTTAAAATCTTTCGTTTCTTCTTTATTTGGCAAAGCTGCAAGGATATGGTCATTACTATCTAGATTTAGAAAATCAACCTTCGATTCGCTAATCAACCCCATATAGCGCTTAGTTGCACCATCTACACTCAGAAGTAAATCATCATCAACGTGTTTCCTGACAGTCCCTAAGAACCCCATCATTTTCGCTATATTTTCATCACTCCAATGGCTAATCAATGCTTTCGCCGTTTTCAAAAGATATACGATGTAGCCCTTGTACCCACCCAAATTAAAAAAACAAGCAATGTTAAATTGAGAGCTTTCCTTGCTATCAGGAAGATCTTGCTTCTTTGTCTTTAAGTCAAATCTATTAACTGTAAGAAGATTTTGATAACGAATTATATCAGGGTCGGATTCTTTAATATCCAAGTTAAACTTTATAGGCATTATTTATCTTCCTAAGGGGGTAAAATACGGGAAAATCAACCCATGCAACTCCGACACCCCTAGTCGGTGGGGTTTACGCACTTAATCTCATCACGAGAGGCTTTCGCGTCTATCATATCCCATTCAACAACATCTAACACACCTATTAATTTCAGTAACATGAAGAAAAAATATTATTTTGGCGGTCAATATTGATGCAGAATGTAGGGTTAATATGGTCATAAAGCCCTTTGATAATTACGCCAGAATTATAGACAGGAAATACAGCACACAAACTTTCAGGTCTGTTCCGGTTTTCTTCCGGTAACTTCCACTTCATCCCCACCAACCCCGTAATCTCCATAACTAACCCTGCCAACCCCACCGAGTCTAATTATGCCAACAACGCCAACGCAGGTATCAACTTATGATTTTTCGTAGGGTATTAGCGGGGAAATGTGGATTGAAGATGGCTGGAAATAAGTGGGTTTTAAGAAACTCATAATCGGCAGGTCCGCAGTTCAAGTCTGCGAGGGCCCACCAATTCTTGATAAGGCTTATGGAGAAATCTGTAAGCCTTTTCTTTTATCCGCCTTTCCATATCCTGTCTCAGCTTAATTCAACTATTGTCCTGTCCACCGACTCAATCAAAAAAACTAATCAAATTACCACAGCACTATATTTCCCTCAGTAATCTCATATTACATATCAACAGTCATATTCATTAGCGTAATCTCATCACAATCAATCTGCATACCAAATAACATCAACCAATTACAGCAGCAGTTTTTTACAGACTTAGCTAACAAATATATAACCAACATTCCGTTCCTTAGGATCCAGTTATTAATATATATTTAATTTATTAACCTAATGGAATAACGCTAGTAAAACTCAGATATGAGTAAGCCAAAATACGGATAGAATCGAGTGTTGAATAAGTATGACCAATTGCCACGGATGGTAATTGGTCTGTTATATCTCAATGCTATTCACTTAATCTGTTAAGTAATGAATTCTACCAGCTAGAACCAGCCATTAATTCACAGATTGGTATTCATGCTCATATCGTTAGTTCTGCTGTTACGGGGGATTTAGGGGGCGATCTAGTCGTGATCAACAGGTGAAATCAAATGAATAGAATCACCAGTCACATCCATCAAAAATACAATTCAAAAAAAATAATCAATCTAGTGACATCGTCGTCGAATTACACCGTCGTCACCGTCGAGGAATATGCAAAAATCAGTTAAATTCAGGCTAGATTCAGTGGCTAAGACAGGCATGTTACAGGAGCGTCGACACCGTCAAGGAATTGGGTGTAATGATTAGTTCTGGTGATCAATGAGTGTAAGGTATGGTGAGGTAATTTAGGGCCTGACTAATGTGACAGACCCAGCGATCTAAGATTTAGGTGTTGGGTGAATGTTGGTTATGTATCAGTGGATTAGGTAACATGTATCTAATTATGAATATGAATTAATTAAAGGGATGAAATGACTGACATAGCAGTGGAAAAGATAGAAACTAGGATTTCTAGATTAGAAGATATAGTGGTAAAACATTACGAACGTCTGGATACTGAGTCGATTTGGTTATTTGTTGCTACAACTGGAACTTGGGGGATAGATGTGACTTGGGTGAGGCTTTTTGCTCTAACACTAGTAGCATATTATCTTTTTAGGAAAATATTTGATAAGCACTATTTAAAACATAAGTATTCCGATGAATTAAAAGAAATAATAAATGAGATAGAAAAACCAGCTATCCCAAAAGACACTCAAGATAGGCTACTTGGTCAACTATCAAGAGTTGAAAGAAAGTATTTACGGTCAACTAAAGCATATAAGTTAAATGTTAAATTTATATTATCTTGGGTTTTCTTTGTAATATCTTCCTATTACGCAATTCTCGATCGTTTAGCGTAACAAAGACCATCTCAAAAACATATTAACTTCATGATATCAATTTCATGGAGTTAATCATGCTTAATTATACCAAGCAGTCTGGTATCTTCTTTCTGCCTTTCAGACCTAGGTTGTTGCAACCATGCGTAATATCCACTGTGATGAACGTTCAGTACTTTACATAGTCGACGAATGCTATACACACTTGCTTGAGCCTTGATAAAGCCGTATCTCAGACTGACTCCCTGGCAAAGTACGCGGCGGCCTTTTTTAGGATATCTCGTTCTTCAGTTACCCGCTTTAGCTTCGAGCGTAGGAGTCTTAATTCAGACTGCTCGCTAGATTCAGCTTGCCGTTGTTTCGCAGGTTTAGAGAACTGCTTACGCCATGCGTAAAGACTGTGGGTGGAAACACCAAGTCTACTGGATACATCAGCGACAGAATGGCCTCGCTCAGTGATCTGGCGTACAGCTTCAATTTTAAATTCTTCAGTGAAATGTTGTTTGCTCATAGAGACTCCTTTCTTACCTCATTATAAGGCTTGAAAGTGTCGAGTAAACTGGGGGCGATTCAAGCTTGCGTAGACTTTTACAAATATCAATTAACTCCACCCAATTACGCCCTAGTTTTTTAATCTTCATCGCTACAAAAAAGATCAACTCGCCACCTACTTGCCCCCCAGAAAGGGTACAAAAAGCCTTTCTATGAATGATAAAAATCTGAATGCCGACTCTAGGTAATTCTGCTTCCACCTATTGAATAACCTTATAATTTCTTTTAATTTCAATTCATTAATGTATTTCATTATCATAGTTTAATGATTATAATTTGAAATTCATCATATTTACTAGGATGTTTATAAATGACAACGAATACAGCCCCCTACCCGGTTGAATTATTAAAAATGCCGCGGCAAGGAAGATGGGAATTCCCATTGCATTTTTTAACTAGTCAGTTTTATACGTGTTTTTGGCTCTGTGTAAGGGTTGCTGAATTAAATCGATTTACTTCCCATAAGTTCATTGCTTGGTTGTGGTTTTTTGTGCCATTCGTACCTTTTTTTCAACCTTTCGCTTTTTTTGTTCTCAATCAAGAACTATCCAAACTTGAGGATCAAAATAATGTGACTTATAAAAAGCCATATTATTATTTAGCGGTCACTATTATTTTTCTTTGCACAGTATACATGTCGAGTAATGGGGAAAGTGAATGGGACATTTGGTTCACAGGGGCTTCATTATTCATATCTTCCATTGCTTATCTGGTCATTAATAGTCGTATAAATCAGTTAAAGCTGGCATTAAAGAATGTTGAATTTAAGGGTAAAGATAAGGGCTATAGTATCTTTGAGTGGGTGTTGGTGACTGGAATAGTCAGTTTAATTATTGGCTTTATTGCATACATTAAATTTTACGCATCTTATTTAACAGATATTAAAATACCGACTTTTAATCATATTCAGACATATAACAATAACGATATCTTTCATCATCCTAACGACGAATACAAACTCACATTTAGTGGCGATAACTGGCAACAAGTGCCGTTGGGCAGCATTTCCGATGGCTCAGCTGAATATGAATTTGTAAGCTCTTTGGATAGTGGCTATTTTATAATTTTTAAATTTAAAAATAATCAAACTATTGAGCAATTAATAAATAGCCGTTTGCAATGGATAGAAGAAGTGACTGACTTACCTGCATGTAGCGAAAGCCGCTCTTTTATAGCTGATAGCACATTTATTAAAGCAAATTTAGTCTGTAAGAACACAGTAACAGACAGCTATCAATGGTCATCAGTTACCTTGTTAGAGGGGCCGAAGTACACCTATGAGCTGATAGGGAAATTTGAAGCACCTAAGTTGGCATATGATCGATGGGAAAAGCATTTTGCTTTAATGGCTACGGAGTTTAGCAATGAAAATTAGTATACGATTTTTACTCATCATATCCTTGATTAGCTGTTTTTCACTATCTGCCAGTGAATTGATAAGCTGGGAACTGACGGATAACAGTGACAATATTACTTATGCAGAGCAATTTTTAACGCAATCTGATAAACCTGGTGAAGCAGAAAAAATTAAGCGTTCTGTTGATGTTATTTTCAGTCAAGATGAGGTTTTAGAAAAACATCTCGAAATAACTTATTTCCCCCGCTCTATCGATATTGAAAACAATGGCACAGCTATTATTTACCTCAACTCGAAAACTCAGCAGTTACGTATTAAATCAGTCGTATCTATTTCTAGTAAAGGCAAAATTAAACAGATAACGCCGTCTGCATTAAGGATTCTTGACACCAACACAGTAAATGCATTTAATGATATTAAAGAAGTTGTATTGACTATTCCTGCTTTAGAAGAGGGCAGCTTGTCGGTGGTAGATTATGAGATTTCTACTGATCGCAGGGTTGAAGAGTTTAACTGGTCAAAATCAATTTATACCGAGAGTCGTTTACCTATTCAATTATCCCTAGTGACAGCGAACTGGCAAGGTAGTGAAGAAATGCGTTGGGCAAACCAATCTGACTCTATGAACTGTACTGAAAACAATAGAACATTGATATGTCAGGGTCAGGATATTGCAGCGTTTGAAGGGGATAATAATATTTATTGGCGTGATGAAATAGGTATTATCTCTCTCGGTGGATTGGCTAGCTGGAATGAAGTGGTCACACTTATCAGTGCCAAAATGGACAGTGCTGAAAATAATATGCTGGGTATTGAACATGTCCTAAAGACTAAGATTGTGAATAATGGTATTGAGAGTGCTATTTATAGTGCATTAGAGTTTGCTGCGAGAGATATTCGTTATGTATCAGTATCCGAATTGGGTAATGCCATTACACCTCATTAGATTGCAAAGACATTAGAGAATCGTTACGGTGATTGTAAAGACAAGTCAGTATTATTGAAGGCATTGTTAGATAATTTTGGCATAAAATCATATTTGGCATTGGTTGCAACAAACTATACGGATGCTTCACGATTTAAATTACCTTCATTAGACAGATTTGATCATGTCGTTGTGTGCTTTGAATTAAACGGAAAACAGTATTGTGTTGACCCGACAGATTTTAATACTAACTGGCAATACACCCCTTCTTGGATCCAGAATAAAGTTATCTTACCTTTGAAAAAAGGCAGTCAGCCTCAGAATATGATTAACAGCCAGTACCGTTGGAAGTTTGAAACAGATACCCATACCATTTTTACTGATGATGGTGGACAGGTTGAAGATCAAAAACGTTATTATATAGGGGAGTATGCCTCTTACTACAGAAATACCCTACATGAAAAAACAGCTAACGCGAGAGAAGAGTGGTTAACTGAGCAATATAAAAATGTAGTGTCTGAATTAGGTGAAAAAGAGTTTGAAGTTCAAGATATAGAGTCGATGGGAGACAGCGTTAATATTAATTCCCGAGTAGTTTATTCTGCTTTTCTTTATGTTACTGAAGACTTAACTTATACAGAAAACGATGCGTGGTTGAGGAAAGAACTGCAATATTTGAAGTTAACAAATAAAAAACATGATGAGTTTGTGCAAGGCATTTTGGTTGAAACGAGTATGCTCTTTGATACAAATAATATTTGGAAATTAAAATATGTAAGTACGAATCTGGAATTGAACCATAAGTTTGGGTCTTTAAACCGATTGGTGACCAAAATATCAGATAATCGAATGAAGGTTGATACTAAATTAGAGATCGCATCACAAGTGATAGCATTAGAAGATATTGAAGCATTTAATGGGTTTATTAATAAATTATTAAGCCAGTCAAGTATCAATTTTCAAGCGACGAAGTGAATAGATTTACCGTAATAAATCACTAATTAATTACAGGGCCTAAATAATAGCTCAGATTTAATCTGACAGTTACCCATTTTTGATACGGTGCCTGTTAATTTAAATTTGAGCTAAATCCTTTTCAGCCCAAATCTGTTTCCCGTCAAGTGATGTTTGAACCAATACACCATAGTTTACCGTTATTTCATCTTACATTGATAATACTGGTGATTTACAGATCATGGACAGGAAATTCCGTACCTAGATTGCCCGTTGATTCCGGTAGTTTTCCGGTCACTTAACCTCAACCCAACTAATCACCACCAATTTCCCCCCTAATCCCTGTCAGCGTCGTCGGATTCAATCACGCCGTCAACGCAGGTATCAATTTATGATTTTTCGTAGGGTATTAGCGGGGAAATATGGATTGAAGATAGCGAGGGAGAGCCTCCAAATTTTAGAACACTTGATGGAAACATCAGGTGTTTTTTGTACCTGTAAGAAAGTGACTCCGGTCTGTCTCTGGTTCTGACAACTAGGCTAAGTCTGACTAATATGACAGACCTAGCGCTCTTAGTTAGGTGTTTGTTAACTCTTTCTTTTAAAAGTACCTGAATCTGTGTGTGTAAACTTCCCTCCATATACTTCCAAACTCGTAATTTGAGAGTATTTCAATATGTCTTTTTCTGACATATCCAAAGACATTTTAAATTTAGTTGTTGTATCTTTTTCTGTCATAAATTTACTTTCAGCAACACCCCTCGTTGAGCTCTCAAAATTAATGACCTGTCCTGCTTTACCTTCGGCCACTACGCATACAGCTCTTGGAATACAGAAAGAGTTATATACCATCTGATTTTTTTTATCGTAAATCAGATAACCTCTTTGATCATGGAATTTACCATTATCTCTTTTTCTAAAAACTTCTTGTTTGTAATATAAAGCTGCAGATGCTCACTTGTATTTGTTGCATCTGCAGCAGGCTCAAATGTAATAGTTTCATAATATGGTTCAACAGCAGGACCACCTTTACCAACCTTACTACCGGCCTGCCCTGGCGCAACATCTACACCTCCGAATTTTGTACTTTCCCATGTACCGATTAAGTTGGTTAATGGTCCTAAGTCTAAATCAACTGCTCTAGCATTTTGTATAAAACTTACCGAAGATAAAGAGATTAAAACTAATAATGTTATTTTTTTATTCATAATTATAACCTTGTTTTTATTGTGGAATATTTCCAATAAGATTATCTTCATTAATACTTTTGGGGTAATCGGTTAAAACTATATGTTTAATCGTTTTTTTCAATGAGTGAGCAGGTAACAGATATCACATTATGATTATATCTTCATTAATCTGTCTGGTGATTGGTAGTTGTTACGGCTTAGGCATGTTACAGGAGTGTCGACGCCGTCAATGAATTGGGTGAAATGATGAGTTCTAGAGGTTAGTGGTGTAAGGCATGGGTGAGTAATTTAGGGTCTGACTAATGTGACAAACCCAGCGGTCTAAGATTTATGTGTTGGTAATTAGGTAGTTAAAAATTTTGGGAGTCTAGCTCAATAGAAAAGTTGGTTAACTGCTCTGTTAATTCAGCACTAATACAATCATGATCAAATACCTCATGGATATATTGCCTAAATTAAGAGCTTGATAATCAGGGTGATCTTCAAGTGTTCTTAAGTATCTATTAAGTAGAGCTACTATTTCAGCAAATACCCGATAGTTCCAACCTAAAGCATCTAAAGCCTGTTGAATCTGTTTTTGTTTTTTTATTGTCCCTAATTGTCCCCACCGGATCGGTTAATCTTACCCTGTCTTAAGCAAAGACACTTTATTTCATATAATTAAAAAGGATAAAAAATTATGTCTAATCAAAAAACACCAATGACACCAAAAGCCGCAGCTAGAATTCAAGGTCAAGCTGCTAAGTAAAATGGTGGCAAAGTATCGAGTGATTCATTTGCGGCTAGAGCGCAAAGTGCAGCAGCTAATAATCAAAAGAAAGGTAAATAAGAGTACGGTTTAAGCTCTTAATTTTTAATCTAGGTGTAATAGTCAGGATTTTAATGTGCCTATCATGCTACGCCTAAATTGTAATGCTCAAGTAGCTTTTAGCTACACTTATTCGTATTCTTCTTCAATTCGAAAATAAATGTTTCATGATCTGATTTATAAGTTGAATACGAGATATCATCAATAGTTGAATTAAGCTGAGACAGGATATGAAAAGACGAATAAAAGAAAAAGCTTACAGATTTCTCCATAAGCCTTATCAAGAATTGGTGGGCCTAGAGTGACTTAAACACTCGATCTGCCGATTATGAATTTTAGCCAATCAGATTATTTCTAGCTATCTTTAAGCCACATTCCTCCACTAATTCTCCGCAAAAAATCATGGATTGATACAAATACCTACGTTGACGACATGATTAAATTCGACGACGCTGACAAGACTCTTAGTGTGAATTAGGTGGTGGAACGAGTTAAAAGTCTTCAGCCGCCCAAGTATGGCCTACATTCCCGTAAGCTGAAACTCCAACTTGACCTTTCGCTTCTAAGTCTTCTATCTGATATCGCTTAACAAAAAATTCAATATTTCCTCTGCTCAGTATGAACACTACATCTTTAGTACCTTTAGGAAGGTTAAAATCTGTATACCCTAGAAACCAACCATTCTGAGATTGAGTTACTCTCTTTCCATTATATGTGTAATTAACTGTTCCTGTAACAGTTGTCCATGCCCCATTATAAAAGACTATTTTTGTATTTTGAGATGTAGTGCTTTTCTCCTCATTATAAAATTTAGGGATTACATAGTCATCGCTACTTTCAAGTATCGATGTTGGGTTATCGCTATTGGAATTGATGAAGTTCATATAGTCGTCAGTTTTAGTGTAAACAGAAAATGAAGCGTCACATTTATTACTACCGTAAGAAACTAAACCTACAATATATGTTTTATTTTTATAGTTCCATAAAATAGGGCTACCAGAGTCTCCTCCACATGTATCTGTAGGTAGACCTACTCTAAAAGTATCAGAGCAGAAATAACCCTTAGAACTAGGAACATTATTTGGATGACTTAACTTACATACTTCGGCTGAGATGGATAATAAGTAAGTTTGCCTTAAATGTTCAGAGACTTGACCATTTTCAGTTTTACCCCAGCCTATCGCTATCATATTTGGGTTAGCTATATTGAATGAACTTTTATCTAAGGTTAGGCTATTTTTCAGGTCGATTTCAAAGGCATCTCTTAATTCTTGATTATCAAGTAACTTTGCTTTTTTTATGCTTTTGACTGGAGCATTTAATTTTATTATTGCAATATCGTTAGGGTAATTACTACCAAATCGATTGTCATATTCATTATGTATTGTGATCAAGTCTACACCTCTAACCAACCCCAAAGTATTTTTCATTTTGTCTATACTATTGCTACCAAAGTAGACTTTTAATCTGTTTACATCTATAGGTGTATTCTTCGTATTATCTTCTGTAACGCAGTGAGCAGCGGTTACAATATGGCTTTCATCAAGAAAGGTGCCGCCACAGCGATAATTATTATCTTTTTCTATATAAGCTAGAAACTCAAAAGAAGAATTGGTTTCATACCCATTTATTATTCGATTATCAATTTTAGCGTTTGAATAAAAAGAAATTGAGCTAGCTATTAAAATTCCAATTATTATCGTTTTTTTTTGAAAAAAATCCATTTACTTTCCTTATTTAAAATAAATTCATGAATGATAGTAGTTTTATATTATATTCTGCAAAAATGGATTATACATCCCAACCAAAACTTTTATAGATAGGTAAAAAATCAATATGTGAATATTCACTTTTTGACATTTCGTCAATTAAAATATGAATAAAGTCGTTTGCATTTGTATTTGAAGATAATTTTATTGACACAGCCTTGAAAGCATTAAACAAATTAAATAATATAGTGTTTTTACTCTGATAATTTATATTATTATTTATTTTTAATGACATCTGGTGAAATAAACTTCTAAACACTGCTGAGTTCTGATATGCCGAGTTATTTTTTGATATTTTTGATATATTGTCAACATTAGAGCTTGGTATGTCATAGATAGGATTACTTACATCTCTAATTGCTCCTGATTTAGAATCAGGAGTTCCACCTAAAGCAATAAGCCAAGAAATATTTTCATCAGTATTGCCTTGATATTTTTCGAGGTAATTATTATGAATAACAATTGCATACAAATCAGCGATACCTTCCTTAACTGACTCATAAAAAATAGAACCGTCGTTAAGTAGTAAACTTTTTGTGAATTTGTGACCAGCTTCATGAGCCATTACTGTTATATCGATATATGCACTGCCGTAAGCGCCATTTTCATTAGTTCTAATATAAAACGCATCACTTTGATAGACATACGAACTATTTACTGACAAGTTATCTTCATGATAAATTTTTGCTTTCCCTTGAAATAAATCTTCTCCCCAAAGTTCGAAATGAAGGTCTAGTACTTTATTCATTGCCACAAAAGCTGATATTTTATATTTATTATCATTTGCTTCTAATATAACGTTGTCTTTACAAAGAACCCTAGATAGGGCATATCCTATGCCATATCTAGTTTGTAGTTCAAGTTTATCATTGCTAGTATAGCAATAATCATTTTTTGCTTTAAATGGTGCTTCAATGATATATGAACCTGTCTTCGACATTTTCGAGTAATACGCATAATTAAGTTCTTTTGCGTTAGAAAGATCATAAGTTGGAGGAAGCGAGTTAGTACTAGTTCCAGCTAAGCTATAGAAAGTAAAACTAAATAAAGAAATGATGATATTAAATTTAAAAATATTATTCATTATTATACCTACCTATTTGAAATTGTTATTTCTGACTCTATCAGAGTTAATTAAATTAATTTAAAATAAAACATCAAATTTAGATTACCATCACAATAAATAAGCTTGCCGCACATAAAAACAATTAAAGTGTAAAAACAAGGTTCTAACAAAGAATTTAGATTGATACTATTTGGTGGGACGTGTTAAACATTAATGATGTTCAATACTATTTAACACCATTAATATCATGTGCACGTGACTATATATTACAAATAAACCATAATTAAATTTATTTTTTTAAAATCTTTATCGAACTAATTATATCATTAAATTCATCTGTATTTCCTTTACCCGTTTTTCTTGTGTAATAACGACCTTGGTAGTTTTCATGTTCATAAAATCGAACTTCCCAATTGTATGGAATAACCCATGAAGACATTTGATCGTTCATATTACCTAAAAATGGAATATCAGAATTAATAACAAGACTATCCCCATTTTGATTAACATCTTCATAAACAACAAGAGAATGTTTATTTGAAGAATTATATTGTATAATAGTATCTACTATTCCCCCTCCAGGGAAATCCATAGCGACGATTCCTAGATTACTTAAAAATTTATTCTCTTTAATCCATTTTTCTGTTAATTGATTTATCCCTGCAAAATTAACACTACATAGCTGCTCAATACATGCAGTGCGAGGGAAATCTCGATATTGATTTGCATCGACTGTCGATACTCCAGTCCACAACTGAGGTGCATGTGAGCTAGGACTTGACTTTCCGCTTGCAACAAAATAGGGAAAAGAACCTACAGAACCTGACAAATAGTTTAATGATACTTGCTTACTGTTTATTGAGTAAAAATGTGATTTAACTCTTTCCCATTTCGAATATAAGTCCCAATTTGTTACTAATTTATAGTTATCTTGTATATGCAAAGAAGCACGTTCGATACCAATTCGGCCACCAAAAATATTAAAGTCACGAATAAATACAAACTTCCCCCTTATATCTCCTAAAGTAGGATTGTTTGAGTATGGTATTGCATTATTGTGTTTATATTTAGCCAAGATTTCTTTAAACTTTTGATAAAAATCATGTTGATATTCTTTAGCTCCACCTTCGTTCTGAACTCTAATAATTATTGTTTCTGTTGGGTTAGCATTTAAAAATTGAGATACTATTGAAATAAAGTCATCAAACGTTTGATATTGAGATATTATTCCATGATAAGCAATCAGATCACTGTCTCGATATTTGAATCTCGCATCTATATATCGGATCCCCATATCAAGTTGCTCAGCAATACTCAATGTTTGTGTTGCAGGAACATCTCCACCATATAACGACAATGAATTATGTGTGCCCGGCATAGAGATTTCACTCAATCTTTTTTCATTTCCAATTGCAGCCATCCAATCCGTATTACTATATCCTGCATAGCTATCCCATAAATAAGGGAGATCATAACCACCATCCATCTCTCCTTGTAAAACAGAAGAAAGTGAAGGTGTTGCAATAAAACTTGTAACAAAAACAGATAAACACGCAAACTTAAATTTCATAACTAAAAATCCATAAAAAAAGAACCTTATACCAAGTTTTAGGTATTAAGTTAATTAATAAAAATGCCAAACCCCATATTTAGTTCCCAAATAGGCATAACTCAATGTCAGGTGTTACTTTGGTCTAAAAGCGACTAGCTATATTTAACATATATTATCTTACGAGCATCACACCTGTAGACCCCCCATAAGTGCAATATAGTAATGTCACATTCTAACAATTTAGAGATGGCAAACTCTAATATGCTTGGTGATAATTGTTAATATGGCATCATCACATAACGGTTTTATCACTGCCTATTTTGCTTACGATTAGTGATGATAGACAAAGCCACCATAAATATATTTGGTGGCTTCAGCACCTAGCACTAACACTTTATGACCTGGCTTTAAAATATTAGAACGTCTTAATTTATCTAAACTTACCCAAATAGCAGCGGAGCCTAAATTACCTAATTTATCTGCGTCTACAATAATTTTATTTGGATCTAAACCGAGCTCATCAGCAAACATTTTAGCTAAATGACCATTAACTTGATGTGGTAAAATAAAATCAAAGTCAGTAATTTTATAACCTCGGTCTAACATTGCTGTTAAGCCATTTTTAAATAATTTAGCACCTTGTGCTTTCACATCTTTAGCATGATGAAAGAAATGAGGAAAATCATTTTCACAGCGAATATGACTCGCGCCACCACCACGAATACCAAAGCCGGGCTGCTTGCCATTTCCAATATGTCCTAAGTATATATCGCTGATAATCTGGCTTTGACTGCCATCATCTTTTCCTAATATGACAGAACCAGCGCCATCCCCCATTTGCATACAATTAATTAATTGTTCTTGATCTAAAAATGATTGAGTAAAATCAACATACAAGGAACCGACTTCACTGCCAAGAATGCCAACGGAGTTAAGTTCAGTTTGACTCGATAGCAAAGCTGCTGCAGTCTGCAACGCATTTGCAAATCCACAGCATGCTTGACGAAATTCCATATAAGGACCTTCATGCCCTAATGCATCAGCTATCCAAGCAATGTTAGGCGGTAATAATGTATGCGGGCTCGTAGTATGACCGATAAGATAATCGAGGGTTTCGATTTCATTATTTTTGTGTGACCGATTTGCAGATAGTAAGGCTTTGTTGATGCTTTCAATACCTATTTCTAACCCTATATTAGAGTTGTTAATTGTTGCATGTTGCGAACCACGCGCCCAATGGCGACTTGTAATACCAAAATACTGACTTATTTTTTGTGCTTTTCTCGCAGTACGTTCACCCATTGTATTTTTTAATAATACATCCAAAGCCTGATTATCAATTGCAGATCCGGGTAAAGTAGACCCAGAGCCTAATAGTTTCACTCGATGCTCATTAAAAAAAACCGTCATAACTAATTTGTTCCTTTAATATATCTCAAGTATTTTGAGGATCTATTTGTGAAAATAATTTACGGCTATCAACTCCTAACACTTCAAATGATGCTTGCTCTGTTTTTAATAAATTAACTAGGTTTTTCCTTAAAACATTTATATTATCTTTATTAATACTTGGGTCACCGCCCAATAAAATAATATGTTTTCGCGCTAAACTAACGTGACGAGATTCATCGTGTTTTATGAAAGAAAAAAGCTGACTTATAATATGTGATGCACCTAGGTTGGAACGAGACATCGCGGTCATGATCAATGCAACATAACCATCGAGACTTCGGATAGTGGCAAAGTGCTCCACTACAGACGCCGCCAGCCCTATCTTGGTATAAAATAATTGCGCTTTTCGCTTTATTTTTAATGCATCTTTTGGTGTAGGTAAAAACGACACTAACATTTGTAATGCTTCTTCATGTGCATTCTCATCTTTTTGTATTGTAATTAAATCTGCACTACAAAGCTTAAAGTCATCTTGCTCAATCCGAACAATTTCTTCCCCAAAAACAAATTGTGCAGATTGTTCCCCGCATAATAATAACGGTACTAATCGTGACAAAGCATTTTTTTGCGCATCATCTAGAATGCATTTTTCCATTTCAAATTGAGTTGACCAAGGTATAAACCAAGCAGGGTAATCACCCTCAGGTACAGCATTAATAGCAGGTGGAAAACAGCGATATTGCTTTATATTCCCAAAATTATTACTTGTCATGTCTATCCTTTGCGGTCAATCTCAGATTCAATATACTTAGCTCAATATACTTTTATCAAAAAAATAAAAGGAATTAATTTAACATTCAAAAATGCCATCGCTAAGCCAGATGAACAATGTAATTTATTATTTTGTTTTAAGTCAATAAGATAAAGGAATCGTAATAAAAACGTTATACTTATGTGTCAAATTAAACATAAGTCGGCAGGAAATAAGTATTGTCACTATCAGTACTTAGCTTTAATTTACTAGGTTAAATCAGTCATTTAAAATTAGCGAATCACTAGCTTAAGTTTAACTTTGGGGGGTGACGGAGATATATTCGACGACCCTGTTATTAAATTAATTTCATTTTTTAATTGTATTTCTGACAGATATCTTTGGTGATTCTATCCATTTAACTTCAGCTGTTAATCACGACTAGATTACGTGAATAGCATTGAAATATAACAGACCAATTCCCCATATGATCACATTTATGATTATATCGTCATTAATCTTTGTAGTGATTGGTAGTTGTTACGGTTTAGGCATGTTACAAATATATAGAGTCAAATCATAATAATAGACAACATACATTATTCAACATAAATACAAATCACGAGGGAATGTGGCATGGGGAAACAATTTTCGGCATTAACAGAACAACATATTGAGTTTATTGGCAAGCAGCGCCTTTATTTTGTCGGCACTGCAGCTGATACTGGCAATGTAAACCTTTCACCTAAAGGTGGAGATTCCCTTCGTGTAATCGATACAAACACCATTGCTTGGCTTAACCTGACGGGCAGCGGTAATGAGTCAGCTTCTCACGTGCTCATTAACCCACGAATGACAGTCATGTTTTGTGCTTTTGAAGGGGCACCTTTGATCCTTCGCGCTTATGGTAATGCAAAAGTAATCCATCAAAAAGATCCTGAATGGGATAAATACAGCGCGCTATTTCCACACAGTGTTGCGGCCCGACAAATATTTATTTTAGATATCGAAATGGTTCAATCATCTTGTGGCAAGTCTGTACCTTACTTCAATTATAATGAAGATCGCGATGACTTAGCTAACTGGTCTACTCGTCAAGGTAAAGAGGGTATTGAAAAATACTGGGTGAAGAAAAATCAGCAAAGTATTGATGGTTTTGAAACTGAAATCGTTGAACGAACAGGGATTGATATAAACGCGAACGCTTAAAGAAAAAATCTGAATGCGAATCAGGGTGATATCTAAGTGAGCATTAAAACAGCTTATAAAGCCGTTTTAATGCCTTAACCCATCAAAGATAATTAATAGTGATTAAATAAGCTTATTTCGAATATGGATGACTACAGCTTCGGCGACGATCACCACAGTAAAAATACTTACCAGTACCATAGCTACTTTTTGCCATTCAAATAAATTCTGCGCATCATTTAAAATAACCCCAATGCCACCAGCACCCACCAGACCTAATACCGCAGATTCACGGACATTAATATCCCAACGGAATAGAACAATAGAGTAGAACGCAGGCATAACTTGTGGCCAGTAACCTTTAAGTAGAATACTCATCCATGATGCACCCGTTGCTCTTAGAGCCTCAACAGGTCCGACATTCACTTCTGCAAGAGCTTCAGCTAAAAGTTTACCCACAAACCCAATACTACGAATGGCGATTGCCATGATACCAGCCAAAAGGCCTGGACCAAACAGTGCAATAAACAGCAATGCCCAAACCAGTGAATTGACCGAACGAGACGATACCAAGAATACTTGAGCAATCCAGTTTAACGTTTTGTTCGGTGTTATATTCGGCGCATTAAGCAGTGCTAATGGTATCGCAAAAATGAGTGTAAATAAGGTACCCAATGTTGCAATGTTCAATGTTTCAATCATGGCTTCATGAATAGACTCAGGATAAAAAGCATAATCCAATGGCATCATACGTTCAAACATATCGGCAAACTGAGCGGGAGCATCATAAAGAAATTCCGGAATAACCTCAACGGTTTGCCATGACCACACGATTGCCGAAACTAAACATAAATAAATGGCAAAACGGGTAATACGTTCGTTTGGCGTAAAGCGTTGCCACTCTTTATCAATTTGAGACATATTATCAACTTGGGATACATTTTCTACATGAGACTTATTATTGATATGTGCAGCTGTCATTAGAAAACCCTCCTAACAATATTGGAAAGAAATTCACCAACTAAAATAAGCGCAATAATGGTGATTAAAATAGCGGAGACAAAATCATAATCAAAGCGTTGGAAAGCAGAGAATAATGTACCACCTAGGCCACCAGCACCTACAATCCCCACCATAGTGGAGTTACGTAGATTTGAATCGAGTTGATAGCTCGCAAAACCAATAAAACGAGTAAAAACTTGAGGCATGACTGCATATAAGACCACACAGGAAAAGCTGGCACCAGTGGCTCGAATAGCTTCAACGGATTTAAACGAAATTTCTTCAATCGCTTCTGCAAACAGTTTGGCAATAAAACCAATTGAAGCGAATACCAAGGTTAAAATCCCTGCTAGAGCCCCAAAACCAACCGCCTTTACAAATAGAATCGCAATGATCACAGGATGAAAAGAGCGGCATAATGCGATAAAGCCACGAACAGGTGTTGAAACGATTGCGGGCATCATGTTACGCGCAGCCATCAGTCCAAGGAAAAGCGAAATCAAAATACCAAATAAACTTGAGATAATTGCAATTTGTAAACTTTCCAGTAAACCACTAAATAATAAACCAGAGCGTGAAAAATTAGGTGGAAACATACGAGAAAGTAAACGTTCGCTTTCACTCAAACCTAAAATTAACCGTTCGAAAGTCAATCCTAATGTTGATAGGCTATAAAACAGATAACCAATAATGGCCGCGATAATTAACCTATTTGTCCACGATACTTTAAATGGATTTTCTCTATTTGGTGACGTATTTGGTGTTAATCCAACCATGATTCGCCTCCATAAATAACGTTAAGATCTTCTTCTGTAATACCTTCGGGACTACCATCATAATGGACTTTACCATGACACATACCGATAATGCGTTTCGCATACCGTTTGGCTAAATTCACGTCATGCATGTTAACCAATACCGGAATATTTTTTTGTTGTGCAAAGGCCTCCATTAACTCCATAATTTCAACGGCCGTTTTCGGATCGAGTGATGATGTTGGTTCATCAGCAAGTAAAATGTATGGGTCTTGCATAATTGCTCGAGCGATACCTACACGTTGTCTCTGTCCACCTGACAAGCTATCTGCACGTTGATTTGAAAAGTCAGATAGTCCAACAAAATCTAATAATTCAAAGGCTTTGTTAAGATCTTTTTGAGAATAATGTCTCCGCCAAGCATTCCAAGCAGTCATATAACCAAGACGGCCACTAAGTACATTCTCAATCACGGTTAACCTTTCAACAAGGTTATATTCTTGGAAAACCATACCGATATGGCGGCGCTGTTTACGTAACGCCTGACCTTTTAGTTGAGTAAGGTCTACACCTTCAAAAATAATTTCACCTTTACTGGGATCATTAAGACGATTAATACAGCGAAGTAACGTACTTTTACCCGTACCTGAAGGGCCAATAATAGCGATGATGCCTGGTTTATCGATGTCGATATTAATACCTTTAAGAATTGGCTTTCCAGCCACATATTCATGATAAAGGTTATTGATCTTTATTCCGTCATAGCTTGCTACGGCCATAGTGCTTCTTCCTTGTCGAATTTTTGAATGATCTATGCCCTACCCGAGAGGGCATAGATTTTTCACTAGATTGATTTATGAGATATGAACTAACTGATTAAGTTATTAACCGATTAAGTGCTTACTGAGTTTTGGCAAGTTTCGCTAACGCAGCGGCTTTTTTCTTAGCGCGCTTGGCTGCGTCTTTTTCTGCCAATTTTTTCAGACCTGTTTTTGTATATGCAGTGCCTGTTGCATGAGCGATATCACGGATCACACCCCATTCTTCTTTGTAAGTGATTGGCGCGAAACGGTCAGCACCTTTGAATGATGCGCTCATTTCGTCAGTGAAGCGGTAGCTATAAAAAGCTTCTTGGATTTTCTTAGCCAGTTCTGGTTTCAAGTTATGTGCGTAACCAAAAGCTGATGTAGGGAAACGTGGGCTACGGTAGATAATTTTTAGTACCGAACCATCTACACGGCCAGCGTCAACCATACGATCGTATACATCGGAAGCAACAGGTGCAGCATCATAATCGCCATTGAATACACCAAGAATTGATTGGTCATGCTTACCTGAATAAAAGACTTTGTAATCTACGTCCGGCACCAGACCTTGTGCAGGGAAAAGCGCTCGAGGAGCTAGGTTACCTGAGTTTGAAGATGCCGAAGTATGCGCTACTTTTTTACCTTTAAGATCAGCCATTGAGTTAATGCCACTATCTTTACGTACAATCGTGATCAGGTTATAACCGTGAAAACCTTTTTCATCCCCTTTTACTGCAATAGGTACATAACCGGCTAGGTTGACTGCGTAACCTGTTGGGCCTGTAGAGAAGCCAGCTACGTGCAGACGGCCTGAACGCATTGCTTCAACTTGTGCAGAGTTTGAGTGTACTGTGTAGTAGATAACACGTTTGCCTGTGACTTTACTTAGATGTGTTTGAAAATCTGCAAATGCATCTTTATAAAGAGCAGGGTCTTCTACGGGGGTGTAGGTAAAGACAAGCGTACTTGGATCACTCCAGTCACTTGGATCTTTAGGGGTGTCGGCAACTAAGTCCATATCTTCATCACAGTATCTATCATCTAGTACACCTCGACTAGCGCACTCACTTGCCATCGTGATTGAAGGGAATAATAGTGAACTAACGATTAACAATCCTTTAACGCTGATTTTCATATTCAAACCTTATTTTTACTATTGTTGGAATTGATTAACTATTTGCATAGTTTATGCCATATTTATTATTCTTTTAAATCAAGCAGTTAATACAACGTAAAGTTAAAATGTTATCATTTGGGTCATTACTGTCTACACATTAAATAGGTATATGAGTCATTTATGTCTTATTTTAAAAGCAGAAAAAATAAAAGAGCTCAAAAGCTCTTTTTTATAATCTACTTTGTATTAATAGTGCTAAGAACAACGTTATTGTTAACACTATTAATCTTCTTCGCTATTTTAAATTCATGCAATTTGCATAATAGGTCACTGTTGCTGGCCAATCACTGAAAACACCAATAACACCAACATCTTGTGCTAATACATCAAGCATATTCATCATGTCGCCATCATTATTAATGCCTTCGCTGACACTTTTATAATACCAACCACCACCTTGAGCAAGTGGTCCTGAACGTTCTAGTGTCCATGCAATAATGTCAAGATCAGCTTGTTTAGCTAGCTTGGCATAGCTAGACGGCACAAGGTTTTTCTTCTTATCTAAATCTACAAGTGCATACAAAGGTGGAGCGATAATATTCACGCCTGCATCTTTGAGTGCTTTCATGTTGGCTTTCGATGCTACAAAATCTTTTTGCTCATAAACACGCTCATCAAGATATACGGCTTGCTTACCAAAGCTTGGATCATTTTTAATCCAGTACTTTAAATCATTCAAATCAAATGACTGTAAATAAGTATCAGATGCAGAAATGCCTGCTGCTTTTAGTTCATCAACTAATTTCTGTGCATACATGTCTTTAGTAAAGCCATTAAATGGCATAGCAACTGCGGTCGACTTAAGTTCTGGCGTTACTTTCACACCATGAGCTTTAAATAATGCAGCACTTTCTGCATGAGTCATTAATGTACCATTTTGCGTATAAAGGTCAGTACGCCAGCCTGGAGTACCATTCATGTACTCTTCAACAGTCGTTGCTTTAGGATTTGAACCATCCATTTTACCTTTAAGTGTCTTAAATTCAGCCAGAGTAAAATCAGACGTTCGACACTCTGCTTTAGCATCTTCGCCTGTTACTGGATTAGCAGGCATAAACGGTACAGTACACTTCTTAGCGAGTTCTGGTTTTGATAGTACATTGGTTGTTGTGTGTAGATCGTTTTGTGAATGTCGACAAACAAGCTGCTTGTCTTTAGTGAACGTCACATCACACTCAATTACACCGGCACCCATTTCAATGGCCGCAAGGTAAGACTCTTTGGTGTGTTCAGGGAATTGCATGGCAGCGCCACGGTGGCCAATAGAAAAGCTGCTTCGCTTAAATGGCCCGTCACTGCATTGCTGTAATTGAGTTTTGAGGGCGCTATCATCCATATTATTGACTAAATAGGCTGGACGAGGACCTAAATTAGCAGACTCATTAGCCCAAACTGTGATTGAAGTTAACCCGAGTATGAGTGCGATTGAGCCCTTTAGTATTTGCTTCATTTTGTATTTCCTTTTAACAAGCAATTATCCAAAAATTATCTATTTGGCTGATCAATTATTATTTTTTTCTGGTTTATCCACTGTTATAAGTAATGTAAATAAACCCCAAATAATTATCAGTACTGGTGATACTAAATCACCTAGCATGTAATTGCACTCATCATGCCAACTATTAATTTTGTTATATAACAGTTTGTTAGACTTTTATATTAGGGTTTGGCCTTATTCATGGGTCATTTGTGTCTAAGCTCCTTATTATATTTTAAAGTCTTCTTTATCAAGGTGGTGTTTCTTCATTTTTCTATATAGGGTTTTTCGAGGCAAATTGAGTTTCGCGGACACTTCGTTGATGTTACCAAACGTTTCGACAAGCGCTTCGGTCAATACATCTCTTTCGTATTGTTCCATTAATTTTTCAAAAGCAAACTCATCAGGACAAGATTCACAAATTGGCGTTTGTAAATCAAAACCATCACCGACAATACCAAGTACAAAACGATCGGCCACATTACGTAATTCCCGTAAATTTCCGGGCCAATCATGGCGACACAATTGCTGTATCTGTTCTGAGTAAATTGTACATGGACGGGTTTTATATTTTTGACTTGCTTGGATAACGAAATGACGAAATAACAATTGGATGTCTTCTTTACGTTGCTGCAAAGAAGGAAGATGCAAACTAGCCACATTAAGGCGATAAAATAGATCGGCGCGAAATTCACCAGATTCGCTTAAACGGGCTAAATCAGCCTTACTTGCCGCAATAACAGTAATATCTATAGGAATAAGCGTGTTACCACCGACACGTTCAATAACCCTTTCTTGGAGCACTCGTAATAATTTAATTTGTACTGCAATGGGCATACTTTCGATTTCATCAAGAAATAAAGTACCACCGTGGGCTTGTTCTAGCCGCCCGATACGTTTTTTGTTAGCGCTGGTAAACGACCCTGCTTCATGACCAAACAATTCACTTTCAATGATGCTTTCAGTCATACCACCGCAGTTAATGGCAACAAAAGGTTGGTCTTTACGGCGACTGAAGTTATGCAAGGAACGAGCAATAATTTCTTTCCCTGTACCAGTTTCGCCATTGATGATTGTATCGACACCAGTATGAGCAAGCACTAGGACTTGTTGGCGAATTTTATCAATGGCTTTTGATTCGCCAATAATAACTGATTCAATGGGGATTTCAGGCGAGTCTTTGTCTGTTGATTGGGTCGTGTTGATATGTTGGCACTGCGCTAATCCGAGATTGAGTTTATTGATTAGCTCATCAGTATTAAGTGGTTTTTCCAAAAAGTCGAACGCACCTAATTTCATTGCTTCAATAGCCATAGGAATATCACCGTGACCACTCATGAGTAGGATGGGCACATTTGGTGCACGATGCTGAATGGAACTTAACAGGGTTAAACCATCGATCGAGGGCATTCTCACATCGCACAAAACGACAGACTTGCTGTTTGAATTTAGTGATTTCAAGCCCAGATTAGGATCAATGAAACTACTGACATTAAAGCCTTCTAATTCCAGCATTTCACTGACAGCCTCTACAACGTCAATTTCATCATCGATGAGTACAATGTGTTTTTCTAATGCCATGATTGTTCACCTTGCTGTAGAGATACAATAAATTCAGAGCCTTGATATTGAATCGACTCTGCTCGAATGGAACCACCAAAATCTTTAATAATATTATAGGCAAGAGATAATCCGAGCCCGAGGCCTTTGCCTGATATTTTGCGCGTATAAAAAGGGTCGAATATATGAGGTAGATCTTCAGCCAAAATACCGTAACCATTGTCTTTTACGGTAATTTCAATATGACCTAATCGTGAACCTGTTAACTTTGCACTGACTGTAACCGTTATTTGTGGTTCGGAATGGTGTTCAACAGCATCAATCGCGTTGCTAATGAGATTAACTAACACTTGTTCAAGACGAATACTATTTGCACGCACCCAGAGCGACGTCAGATTTGAGTAATTAATCGTGACATTATGACGTTTGTTTTCAAACAATTCGATAGCATCTTGGATAATACAATTGAGTTCAACGCTTTCTATTTTGCCATCACTTTTACGTGAAAATGCTTTGAGGTGACTGGTGATCGCGGAAGTTTTATCTAAAAGTAATTCTATTTTCTGCAAATTGATCAGCGCTTTATCAGTACGTGCTTGTTCTAACCAACGCTGAGCACTGCGCACGTGGCTATTGACGGCAGTGAGGGGTTGGTTAATTTCATGAGTGATCCCAACACTGAGTTGACCAAGTGCGGCCAGTTTTCCTGCCTGTACCAGTTCATCTTGTGTGATCCGTAATTTATTTTCGGCTAAGGTGCGCTCTTCTACTTCCGCCTCTAATTTTCGGTTAGTCTGTTTAACTTCCCTCGCAGTGGTTTGGAAAACTTTAAGATACCTTGCCATTTGCGTGACTTCATCATGACCGCGAATGGATACCTCTGTATCTAAGTGGCCCGTTGAAATCGCAAACATATTATCTTTTAGTTGGAGTAAACGTTGGAGTATATTTTTGCGTACATAAAACCATGAGATGCCAGCAGCAGCCAATACACTGAATAATGATAACAATAGTGATAAACGTTGATCACCTAGCAAGGATTCCTGCGTTTCTTTAATTGAGATCTCAATAATTTGGTTTACTTTAGCTGTATTACTTTCTATTTGAACGGCAAGTTGGCTTAGGTGCTCTCGACTATTTTGTAAGAAATATTGTTCTTGATAGCGGTTATCTAGCGCTTTATTTTTAAGCGCATAAAGTTTGCCTGTACGCGATGTTAAATCATGAATTACGATGAGTTTTTGATCTAAATCGGGGTATTGTTGACGAATATCACCATTATCCCAGAGCTTCCACCAGGTCTCTCCAACTTGTTCTAATCGGTAACTTGTGTAGTCGAGTTCATTAAAACTGAAGTCATTGTAAAGTTTCTCAATAAGTCCTAACTGATAATACAATAAGGATTTAAGCTGTGTATATTGGATCTTACCTTTACTGTTTTCAGGTAGTTGGTCGAGAGATGCACTAGCCTCTTTTAACAATGGATAGAAGCCTTCTAAAAGATTACGCAGTGCTTTATTAAGGTGCTGTGATTCAATTTTACTTTGGAACAGTAAACTCAGACTGTTACTCACTTGTGCCATGAAGTCTTTAAAATAATCATGATATTCAGGAGACTGCATCATGATATTTTCCATGCTCAGGATGGCATGTTCGATTTGTTCAATGGCTTGATTTCGTTCAACATTGGATTCAGCATCATTAAGATGAGAAGAGGTGGTGATAATAATCCGCACCATATCATTTAAACGTGCGGCCTGTTCTAAAGCAGGCATGTTTATTTCTTTTAATGCCACAAGCCTTCGGTTCAAATCATTGAACGTGAAGGAAAATGCAATAGATAAAAATAGCGTTGTCATAGATAGCATCGCGAGTGCTAAAACTAATCTAAGCTCAATACCTTTCCATCTGAACATAGTTTGCCCTATTACAACCTATTTATTATAGGGCAAATAAAGCGGCTCAGTATTGCTGCCAAACCCCATTAAAAATAAAACAAGAATAAATATAAGCTACCACAACTTAGTCCTATAACATTAAATTAACATCTAAAACTGTTAATACAACGGTATTTATAATGCTTATTTAAGTGTTTATGTGTGTAGTTAGGTGGTTGTTAGCGAGAATGAGATCAAGAATTCAGGTACACTCCTCCCACTTAACCCTATTCCTGTTTTAACCGAGTTTATTAAAACTATGTCTCATGTCCGTGCTACCCATGCTTCGCATATTGTATTACCAGAAAGCGTGACCGATAAGCCCACCGTATTCAGCTTTCTTATCAATCATTTCAAACAAATTGATGCGACGATATGGCAACAACGGATCATCGATGGCAAAGTGCATTGGCGTGATGGTCGCTTAATTACCCTAGATTGTGCATTTGTACCACGAGAGCGAGTTTATTATTACCGTGAGGTCGCGGTAGAAAAAAAGATCCCTTTTACAGAAAAAATTATTTACGAAGATAACAATATTATTGTTGCCTACAAACCACATTTTTTAGCGGTGAGTCCTAGTGGTCAATTTGTTAATGAGTGCTTAGTGAATAGGCTAAGAATAAAAACGGGTATCGAAACACTGGTGACAGCACATCGCCTTGATCGTGCAACGGCAGGCTTAATGCTGCTATCTAAGCACCCTGAACAGCGCCATTTGTACCATGACTTATTTAAACATGGCAGTATCACCAAATATTACCAAGCCATTGCTCAGTTAACACCGGACTTACGACGACAGCACAATGAAGGTAGTCTCACGCTTCCACGCCATTGGACAGTAAAAAATAGAATTGTAAAAGGTGAGCCAAGCTTCACGATGCAGATCAGCGATGGCGAAGCTAACAGTCACTCTCAGATAGAACTGATTGACGTTAAAGGTGAGTTTGGTTTATTTAGACTGTCCCCGATTACCGGTAAGACACACCAATTACGCTTACACATGCATAGTTTAGGCATGCCATTGGTAAACGACCGCTTGTATCCAACATTATTAGACCGATGTGATGATAATTTTAATCAGCCATTACAGCTATTAGCCCAACAGCTTAAATTTACCGATCCAGTAACAGGCATTAAACATGATATAACAACAGACTTACTTGATATTGAGGCTATAGTTGATAAAAGAGTCGATGTGATCGAGCCAGTTTAAAACCGTATTTAGTGTTTATATCTTGCAGTAGCTTTAAGCAGACCTTCGTGAAGTAAAGGTCTGCCCTAATAAAGCGTATTCAGCTATGCTTTTTGGTTTTTATAAACTTGCTGAAAACGGTGAACAATCAATATCCCAAACATGGATATTAATAATGCTGGGACAATAGGATGAATACCAAACATCGCAGGTTTAAACCACAGTAATAACAAATAACTCACAAGACCTGTCAGCATTGCTGATAAAGCGGCATGCCCCGAAACTTTTGGCCAATAAAGTCCTGCCAACACAGGCCATAAAAACACAGCCTGCAATGCCCCAAAAGCAGCAAGATTAAGCCAAACAATCATTTTCGGCGGTTCAATCGCACAATAAGTTGCAATCAAGGTAATCAGCAACATGGCAAGACGAGTTAGCCATACTTGCTTACTTGCTGTCATCGTTGGATAGCAACGCACAGCGCCATCACGCACCAAACTAACCGCTGACTGTAATAACATCGAATCCACCGATGACATCACTGCGGCAATAGGCGCAGCCAACAATACACCAGCCCAGAACGGAGTAAACAAGCCGGTAATTAATCTAGGCATGATCTCGTCAGGTATCGTTAGATCAGGGTATAAAGCACGGCCTAACACACCACTTAAATGCGGAATCAAGGTCATTAGAAAGCTAATAATTGTTCCCCAAATCATCCCACGTTTTAATGCATTGGTATCTTTGACTGCTAATAATCGCACGACAGTATGCGGTAAACCTAACGTACCAAAACAAATCAGCATCCAAAATGACAACATCATTGGCCACCCAAGCTGACCATCATTGCCCTGTGGACTTAGTAACGTCGGAGATTGCGCGCTAACATCCGCTATCAGTACTGTTAACCCACCCTGTGACAACAACGTCAAGAAGATGACTAATACACCAATGATCATCAAAATACCTTGAAATGCGTCGGTAATCACCACAGCACGAAAGCCACCGGTAAGTGTATAAGCCAGTACAGTAATAACAAATAGCCCGAGTCCTAGTTCATAGCTAATACCACTAACCCCCGAGAATAAACGCGCACCACCAATGAACTGC
Organism: Moritella viscosa; assembly: GCF_900120065.1. Taxonomy (NCBI): domain Bacteria; kingdom Pseudomonadati; phylum Pseudomonadota; class Gammaproteobacteria; order Alteromonadales; family Moritellaceae; genus Moritella; species Moritella viscosa. Next base: position 8,787 of record NZ_FPLG01000001.1, on the reverse strand, counting down.
ACCGATATCATCGCAATGAACCCCACCACCAGACTCACTAATGCTAATTTAGTTAGCCAACTATTCTGATACCGCGCATCCAACCACTCGATCAGTGTCGCGTGTTCGGCTTTACGTTGCGCCAATAACTTTGGCCCTAATACACCCAATGTCAGCATGGCGACTGGTACTTGAATCAGCGCAAGCCAGACCCAGCCCAATCCTATTTTATAGGCGGCACCAGGTCCACCAATAAACGAACTCGCGCTCGTATAGGTCGCAACTAATGTCAGCGCGAGTAACGGTCCATTAAGAAAACGTCCACCAATAAAAAAGCGTTTAGCTTTATCTTGATACAAGTCCCCCGATTGTTTTGATTGGCGGGCACTCCACCAACGGGTAATGAGTAAACTCGCAACAAGATAGATAAGAATAGGGATAAGATTAGTCATGATAAGTCGATTTAATCATTAAAATAAGGAAGAAAATAAGTAACAAGGGTGCAAACAGACAAGAAAACCAGAACCAGACAGGTAATCCCCACCAGTCACCTTGTGTTTGTAATAATAACGGTCCTGCGCACCACAGAGCAAAATAGCCCAATGTCAGCAGCAGCGTTTTTTTTGAAATAGAGTGCATAGCTTAGCCTAAAATAAATACCCGCGGAGAGTATAGATAATCATTATCGATAAACAATTATCAACATGTTAATTACTCGATAGATTTAGTATTTTACGCTTGATTATATCGAGATGTCGACTTACATCCAAATATTGTTTTATGTACGTATAGATAATTACGCATTTGTTATATGACTAGTTCATCGAACGAAATAAGCGTATGACTGATAATCGAATCAATATCATCAATATAAACACCAGCGCCATAGGTCCAGCCCCAAGTCTGAAAATGCTTACTGTAAGATATCTTACGCACGGCTTTACCGCCAATAAATAAGGGAAAACAATAACTAACGAAAGTACCAACCGTTAATTTTTTTGCTTTTTCATAGATGACTTGATAAGTGTAATCACCATTAGCATCTTGAATCATTTTAACATTATGGGTTGAGTTATCCACACCACCTAAAGAAGCAAGCAAGGTGTAGTTATCATCGAAGACAAAGATATAATTCCCATCAAGTAAAGATAGGCGCTTTAAGGCTTGCTTTTGTGCCTGTTCAAGTGACAAAACACCAGACTGGTAATACAGATCGTAACGTTGAAAGATAACTTCCGTTTTATTAATAATATTAATAAGACGTGACTTCCTTTCTGTCAGCATTTCTTCGCGTAATATTGATAAATAACCCAATGCAATAAAAATCAACGCGATAAAACTAAATACAACACATAAGGTAATTTTACAGATAACAGAATTACGACGGCACATTACAGTCTCTACAACCTAACACAACAAAACACAACAAAACACAACAAAACACAACAAAACAATCTACCATCATGCTAACACATAAAAACATAAACGACTGTAAACAATAAGGAAAATGAAAATTAAGGTTCAATTTGAAACACATTATATTATCAGTAACCCTATTGTGTATATTTTCATCATTGTTGTATGACGAGAATGCAATAACTTGGGGGGAGATAAATTAACGATAAGCATGCAGTATACCTACCATTAATAATTGGCAATCAAGGCAATTTATTTAGCTACAATTTCATAGCTTGAGGTCACTTCCGCTGCTTTTTCTAGCATTTTAGCGACTGAGCAATATTTCTCCATCGATAATTCAACAGCACGTTTTACTTTTTTCTCATTTAGATCATGACCCGAAACCACAAAATGGGCATTGATTTTTGTAAATACACGTGGCGGTTCTGCTGCACGTTCACTCGTTAAATTCACTTCACAACCAAGGATATTTTGACGGCCTGTCTTCAAAATATCGACAACATCAATAGAGCTACACGCCCCCATACCCATGAGGACAACTTCCATCGGGCTTGCTGCGATACCATTACGATCACCATCCATAAGGATACCGTGACCCGTTTCTGACGTCCCCATCAGTTGCATTTTGTCGATCCACTTCACATTTGCTTTCATAAAACACCTAGTTAATGTCTAATTCGAAGGCATTAGACAATATTTAACACTACATTAGCAATTAAATACCGTTCCATATCCCAAATATAGTTAAAAGTCACAAATAAACAGTAAGTCAATATTCAAAAAATGATATATTCACGTTGATATTGAACAGAAATCAACTCAGTTCTTGCTTATTAGTGTTATTGTCTCTTATGCTATCAAGTCAGTAATAATAATAAAATTAAAATATCGCAACACGGACATAATTTGCGATTATAATAACTTACAGAGGAATACCCATGGTTGTTATCGGCAAGCCACAATCTGACCCTACTTTAGAATGGTTTTTATCTCACTGCCATATTCACAAGTACCCTTCAAAAAGTACCCTGATCCATGCTGGAGAAAAAGCGGAAACTTTGTATTTTATAGTTAAAGGTTCTGTGGCAGTTCTAATTAAAGATGAAGAAGGCAAAGAAATGATCCTTTCTTATCTAAATCAAGGTGACTTCATGGGTGAACTAGGCCTATTTGAAGATACAGAAGAACCTATACGTAGTGCATGGATCCGTGCTAAATCACCATGTGAAGTAGCAGAGATTTCGTATAAAAAATTCCGTCAATTAATCCAAGTCAACCCTGAAATCCTAATGCGTTTATCAGGTCAAATGGCTGAGCGTCTACAGATAACAAGTCAAAAAGTTGGTGATCTAGCATTCCTAGACGTAACTGGCCGTATTGCACAAACGCTATTAAGCTTAGCAAAACAGCCTGACGCAATGACGCACCCAGACGGTATGCAAATTAAAATTACTCGTCAAGAAATTGGTCAAATCGTTGGTTGTTCACGTGAAACCGTTGGCCGTATTTTGAAAATGCTTGAAGAGCAAGAGTTGATCTCCGCTCATGGTAAAACGATTGTTGTATTTGGCACGCGCTAATCCAACTCGTTTACTAAAATAATAAAAGCAACGCCTGATTCATTATATAATAAATCAGGCGTCATTTTTAATTACGTATGCTTTATTTTGAATTACCTTGTCGTTTATTCAATCGCTTAATTAACACTGACTTATCACTACGCTACTCATCTTCATCTTCATCTTGTAATTCAACATAAACTATCACTCACTTCGCAAGTCATACTGAAGAGATTGCATCATCAATCAAGATCGCATTTTATTTTATTGCTAACAACATGTCAGTATCGGTATAGACAACGCAACGAACATCATTATCATAACCAATACATCTATATTAAACGCTGTGAGGGATGATATAGGTACAACCTGAACCGCATATTGGTATGCGTTAAGCAGATAGCCATTTTTCGATAGCAAGACGAAGCTTTTTCATACCTGCATAAATATCTTCTTCTGGGATATTCAGAGCAGGTGTAAAACGTAAAACATTCGCGCCAGCGACCAATAGTAATAACCCTTCTTGAGCCGCTTGCCTCATAATCGCAATTGCCTGACCTTGGTATTGCTCAGTTAATTCGGCACCTAATAACAAGCCTTCACCACGAATGTCAGAAAAAATAGCATATTGATTGTTTATCTCAGTTAATGCATCTTGGAAAATCGTAGACTTTGCTTTAACTTGCGCTAAAAACGCCTCATCATTAACCGTATCAACAACAACCTCCGCAACACTACAAGCAAGCGGGTTTCCCCCATAAGTACTGCCATGTGTACCCACAGTAAAACTATCAGCAATAGCCGCTGTTGTTAGCATTGCCGCAATAGGAAAACCAGCACCAAGACCTTTTGCTGAGGTTAAAATATCAGGTTTGATATCAGTATGTTGATAAGCATAAAAATGCCCAGTACGACCAACACCCGTTTGTACTTCATCAAATATCAGCAGTGCATTATATTTATCACAAAGCGCACGCACACCAATCAAAAACTGTTGATTAGATGCATGTATGCCCCCTTCCCCTTGTAAAGGTTCCACTATTACTGCACAGGTTTTATCGCTGATTAATGCTTCGAATGCACTAAGATCATTAAAATCAACATGCTCTATAGCTCCAGGCTTAGGGCCAAACCCGTCCGAGTAAGTTGATTGCCCCCCCACAGAGACAGTAAAAAAAGTTCTGCCGTGGAATCCCTGATTAAAGGCGATGATCTGATCTTTGCCTTCACCAAACTTATCATGTGCATAACGACGCGCTAACTTTAACGCCGCTTCATTAGCTTCCGCACCGGAGTTAGCAAAAAATACTTTATCCGCAAACGTCGCGTTTGTCAGTTTGTTAGCTAACCTTAATGCCGGCTCATTAGTAAGTAAATTACTCACATGCCATAATTTCTGGCTTTGTGCTTGCAGCGTGTTCACTAAAGGAGGATAGCAATGGCCTAAACAACTAACAGCAATTCCAGCAGCAAAATCAATGTATTCATTACCATTTTGATCCCAAAGGCGTGACCCTTGACCTCGAACGGGGATCATCTCAGCTGGAGCATAGTTAGGAACCATTACATTATCAAAATCTTCCCGAATAACATCCATTATATTATTGCTCATATTCCTTTCCTCTCAGTGAATGTCTAAATCCTTTAACCACACCAACGCGTGAATATATATTCAATAATTATACATAAGCAATCACAGGTCAAGCTTCATATGTAATAAAACTGCAGAAATTTTACTAATTTTTAGGTTAAGGTTAATCTCTTGATATTAGCTAGTTTCTGAGTAGAAAGTTATTTAATAACTCTTTACCTTGCTCGGTTAAAATGCTTTCAGGATGAAACTGCACGCCTTCTAATGCGAGGCTTTTATGCTTAAACGCCATGATCTCATCAAATTCACCTTTATCATCTTCAGTCCACGCAGTGATCTCAAATTCGTCAGATAACGTCAAGGTTTCAACAATCAAAGAATGATAACGCGTAACTGTTAAGGGATTATTTAACCCCGTAAAAACGCCTTTACCTTTGTGCTGAATTTTCGATGTTTTACCATGCATCATTTTTTTAGCTTTGATAACATTTCCACCAAATACTTGAGCAATAGATTGATGCCCAAGGCAAACACCTAAAATTGGGATTTTCCCTGCAAACTGTTTAATAACAGATAATGAAATACCTGCATCACTTGGTGTACACGGTCCAGGAGAAATAACTAAATAATCAGGAGACAGGGTAGATATTTGCTCCAGTGAAATTTCGTCATTACGCTTAACTACAACGTCTTGCCCAAGTTCAGAGAAGTATTGAAATAAATTAAACGTAAAACTATCGTAGTTATCGATAATAAGTAACATGGAGGATTAAAATTCTAATGAGGAAACTAAATGAATAATATCATAGGTAGAAATGGGATTCTAATAATCTACCTTCGAATAAATCGACGCGATTAAGTAACTTTTATATTTAAAAAAGCAAATAAAAAGCTCAGCAATTGCTGAGCTTTTATTAGCTATAACTTACTATCAACTGTATTTATTTAACTGATACAAACTCAGGGTAAGCATCGATACCACAGTCAGCCATATCCATACCTGTAATTTCTTCTTCTTCAGTAACACGAATACCCATTGTAGCTTTAAGTACTGCCCACACTAAGATACTTGCTGCGAATACCCAAGCGAAGATAATAGCTGCACCGTATATTTGAGCACCGAATGTTGCATCAGCATTGCTAAATGGAACAACCATTAAACCGAATAGGCCACACACACCATGTACAGAGATTGCACCGACTGGATCATCAATCTTCGCTTTATCTAATGCTACGATGCTAAATACAACTAACGCACCACCTAAAGCACCTAATAATGTTGCAAATGCTGGGGCAGGACTCAGAGGGTCGGCTGTGATAGTTACCAAACCAGCTAATGCACCATTAAGAATCATTGTTAAGTCAGCTTTGCCCCACATTATTTTAGTGATAAGCAATGCTGCTACAGCACCAGCCGCAGCCGCCGCGTTCGTATTCATAAAGATTTGACCAACAGCCGTTGCATTTGCAGCATCTGAAAGTAGTAGTTGTGAGCCACCATTGAAACCAAACCAACCCATCCATAAGATAAATGCACCTAATGTTGCTAATGGCATATTTGAACCAGGGATTGGGTACACTTCACCGTTCTTACCATATTTACCCTTACGAGCACCCAGTAGAAGTACCGCAGCAAATGCAGCAGCCGCACCAGCCATATGAACAATACCAGAACCAGCGAAATCAGAGAAACCAGCTTCAGATAAGAAACCACCACCCCAAGTCCAATAACCTTCAATCGGGTAGATAACACCGGTTAAAACGACGGTGAAAGCGAGGAATGCCCATAATTTCATACGCTCAGCAACCGCACCAGATACGATAGACATAGCTGTTGCAACGAATACAACTTGGAAGAAGAAATCTGATTCTAATGAGTGATCCGCACCATCAGATTGTGAACCAATTAAAGAACCAAATGATGGGATAATACCGCCTTTAGCATTATCAACATACATGATGTTATAACCGACTAGTAAAAACATAATACAGGCGATTGAATAAAGCACGATGTTCTTTGTCAGAATTTCAGTTGTATTCTTAGATCTAACGAGGCCAGCTTCAAGCATGGCAAAACCTGCCGCCATCCACATCACAAGTACACCAGATATTAAAAAGTAAAAAGTATCGAGTGCAAAACGCAGCTCAGTAACTGTAGTTGTTAGCTCTTGCATAATTTATTTCCTTTAAATTGCTTCTGAGTCCATTTCGCCCGTACGGATACGCACAACTTGTGTTAAATCGTAAACAAAAATCTTACCATCACCAATTTTCCCCGTATAAGCAGCACTATTAATAGCTTCAATTAGGCGATCAACATTTTCACTCTGTGTTGCGATTTCCAACTTAACTTTAGGTAAGAAATCAACTTGATATTCTGCACCACGATACAATTCAGTGTGACCTTTTTGACGACCAAAGCCTTTCACTTCAGTCACTGTTAATCCTTCAACACCGATATCTGCTACTGCTTCACGAACATCATCGAGTTTAAATGGTTTAATGATTGCGCTTATTAGCTTCATAAAGAGCTCCTTGCCTGAGTATATTGAGTATCTATATGCTTAAACTTAATTCAACCTCCGTGCCAATAATTAAAACAACGTAAATTCAATACCTTAACGTTAAACTCTGATATTCCCATATCTCCACAGCACTAATTTGGTGCAACAACTAGGTTATTAACACCAATCCAGTGCAATTGTTATTTAAATGTTAACCTCCATGGAATGTGAGACCGTAATCTCATTTTTAATAACTTTTTATATCTTAAAATTGCGTAAGAAACTAATTAACTTTAATTGTTAATCATTACTACTAATTAGACTCCTTTAAGTCTAAATAATTAAATTTAATATAATCCATTTAAAATAAATTAAATCGTTCCAATAAGAGCGCTAGACAAAAGGTGACACAACGTTTTGTACCAAATTAAATTGGTACTTCTTATGATCAGTTATAGTGATAATGTGTTTCCAATCCGAGTAGCCAAGATGGATCTGTTACTCTAAATCCCAACTCATGGAAGAAATACGATGAAGAAATTACTACTGGTAGCACTATTATCAACGCTTACAGCTTGCGGTTCTGAAGACGTATTTGATAATGACGATAAGGATGATGAATTAAAGACGATTTCATCCGTGAGTTTTTCAGCTACTCCTAATGATATAAACTCACCCATTTATAATTTCAGTTCCGCTTATACTGTAAATAATGTTGAGCAATCCACTGACGACTTGACTTTTAACTGGTCAGTAAGCTTAGGAGGTGAAGGGCAAGTAACCTCATTATACCCAGAACAAACACCCCAATATGAGTTTAAAGAAGCCGCCACCTACAAGGTAAAGTTAACTGTAGAGGATCATACTGGAGAAGCTTTGGCTCAGTTTTCAAAAAATTTAACCATCAGTGCAGAAGACATAGCTACACAGCCCCTATCTCCACACGCAATGATAGGAATCACGGATAGGGCAACAACGGTATATACATTTAATAGTGATTCCTCTAGCTATAGTGAAGGTTCCTTATCTCAAATTAATTGGGTAATTGAAGGGCAAGAGATATCAGGGGCTCAAGTCACTCATAATTTCAATAAAACAGGGCCACATACTGTCCACTTAAAAGTAACCGCAGAAGATAATGCCCAAGCAACAACAGCAATGACTATTTACGTTGTTAATGAAATAACAACACCAACTGCAGCACTCAACTATACAAAGGACAAATTAGATGTAAGTTTTGATGCAAGTCAAAGCTCAAACCAAAGCAGCAAGATCATATCTTATCAGTGGGATTTAGGAAATGGTGAATCGGCTACGGGAATTACCGCGTCCGCAACCTACACATCTGAAGGCCCTTACAGCGTGGTTTTAACAGTGGTGAGTAAAGAAGGTGTAACAAATACAAAAACAGAAACAATTGATGTTTACGAAGAAGGCTCTTACGTGACTTGTGATCTATTAACGTCCTCTAGCTGGTTGTATAAAAAAACAGATGAACGCCAGTGCTTTAGTTCTTCACCAATTACAAGCCGCGCAGCGGCAGAAGCTTGGTGTGGTGCGAGGATTCAACAATACATCGATGATTTATCATTTCCCCGTATAAAACCAACATTAACTTGGCAGGTAAGACAACAAGGTAATAATGAGTGCTAAGTTAGGAAATGATCCTGACGTAAAATAAAATGTTTAGTGTTTATCCGAAAGCCTGAATCAATGATTCAGGCTTTCGTTGTTT